>CAZJLG010000044.1:0-8549 GCA_964546665.1 uncultured Candidatus Bathyarchaeia archaeon | reverse complement strand
TTCAACTTTTACTGCTGCTTCGATAATCGCTTTCCAATTTAGTTCAGCCAATGATGAAACCTCAGAACTTTTTGTGGTCACTTTCAAACATAAACCTTTCGAGTTTCTTGAACAGCCGTTTGTTTTTTCTTTGAAGCCAATCCAAAATTAGTCAGCAACTTAAATGATGTCTGCGTCTATTAACACAGTTTATAACTTCGAGAAAAACATGAATATGTGATAATTTGACTGCGTAAAGAACCTGAAAAAGGGAAAATCAGATGAAGAAAACTGTTGTCCTAGCCTTCTGTATGCTGCTTTTGCTGGCTCTAATTTTTTCAATCCTCATCATGTCCATCGGAAACGAAACCGGGTCTCGTAGTGGCTCTGCCTTCATAATCTGGGGCACTCTGGACTACGCTGACGAAGCTTACATGGGCGGAGAACCCGAACGTAACGCATCCAGAGACATCTGCGACGCAATTTACGGCTTAGTTCTTGACACTCAACAGTATGATTACTGCAAAAACTTTTGGGGAAACGGCACCCAACCAGACCAGGTTTACGGTAACGTCAGCTATTGTGAGGAAAACTACAATTTTACGGCGATTTTCTACAAGGGACACAGCATAGGCGCCAGCTGTGATGTGGAGGGCTGCACGTTTGGAGAACATTGGACGCTCTATGCTGCCGAAGGCTATGAAGAAGAGTACATCCTAGACTATCTGATACATGACAGGATAAGCTCTGGAACCCATGATTTCGTGTTCCTTTGGACCTGCGGTTACGGAGCAGAAGGCATGACAGGGGAAATAGACGAGAGCGGTCATAGCGTCGGAATGATGGCATCTTGGATGGATAGAACAGATTTAGAGGCTGACGGCTACGCATCCCCTGACGGCAGCAGCCACTGCTTCATCGGTTTTGACGGTTACTCCATTTTCTTCATAAAGCAAACAGGCTATGGAGACTTCGATTACGGCGATTTCGCGTCCCTGTTCTTTGAATATGCGATGTATGATGGCTGGACAGTAAACGATGCTCTTGATGCGGCGGCAGAGGAGACGCATTGGCAATCATCTTTTGGAGAATGCCAACTTTACACAGGATACCTTATGCCTGACCCTCATGGTCCAGAAGAGTATGTGACGTGTTACATGCGCGTCTGGGGTGACGGAAACATGGAGCTGCAGAGAGGAGAGTGAAGAGGTAGATGAATCCGTGGACTAAACGATTGTGCTTGCTTCTGGTTCTTGTGGTTGTCTCAGCTGCTCTGTTTGCATACCTGCCAACCATACACACGGCGGAAAGCTCTGAAGCAGATGAGGTGCTGCTCTTCCTAGAGGAGGTTGTCAGCTTGGATGTAGCAAAATATAACGTCACTCTGCTGGGGACTTCAACAACCTATCCCGACTGGTTGAATGGGCTACCTCAACTAACTGGAAAATACACTCTCGTGTCCGAAACAAGCAAACTGGATGTGCTCTTCAAATTCAGGAATGGCACACTGTCTTGGTGCCTTATGCGCGTAATTGAAGGCTCACCACACTATACCAAATCGCAGTCTACCAGCATTCATGATTTGGCAGACGGCTTTATTCAAAGGTATCATGATTACTTGGGAGATGCAGAGTTGGAGGCAATGGGAAACATGATAGACCTTGTGGATATCACGGAGAACTCTACAACAACTGTGGATAACCTGAAGCTTACGGTGTCTGTCACATCGTTTTCGTCCTCTTTTGATTGGAGGTGCATCCTTGATGGTGCAGACTGTGGTGGATTTGACGTCAGTTTCCGTAACGGGCATTTCTTCGCTTTCGGCGACGACAGAAGCTACTACCAGATACTTACACGGTGAACTTGAGCAAAAGAAACCAACATTTGGTCTCCCGCCTTCTTTGAGGTCAAAACTGTATCACTATTTATTTTCGGGTAAACCATAGAAAGCAGAGCAAGAAGTTTATAGTGATGTGAAGTGGCTGGCAAATACAAGGCTGTCGCGGTTGAATGTCATTACTGGAAGCCGGGAGACGACTACATCAAAGACATAATTGAAGCCATAAAAAACATAGTCGATGACGGCGACTTCGTGACAGTCTCCGAAAAAGCAGTCTCCACAGCCCTTGGCAACCTTATCGACGAAAAAATCGTCAAACCAAGCAGTCTCGCACGTTTCATAGCAAAATACTGGATGCCTCTTGTCTGGTCACACATTCTGGGGCCCCTCTGTCATCTGCGAACTCAAACCATCGAGTATCTCAGGTCATATCCCGCTGAGGAGGGGAGCCGCCACAAGCAGTTAGCCTTAGAGCGGGGCGGTTTTATGCAGGCTCTGTTGTTTGGGTCAGAGGGCGGCATCGACGGAAGCAACCTGCCCTACTCCTACGTGTGTCTTCCCTTAGAAGATGCCCAAAAGGTCGCCCAGAACCTGCGGCAACAAATCAAGTCTAGACTAGGAAAGAATGTGTCTGTTGTTATCGTGGACACAGACAAAACCTACTCGCTGAAGGGCTTCCATTTCACTCCCCGCCCAAAACCCATAAAAGGAATACATTCCCGTGGAGGCGTCTTAGCCTATGTGGCGGGTAGATCTCTTAAACTAAAGAAACGAGCCACTCCCTTGGCAGTCGCTGGCTCCCATACAACAATCGAGGAAGCTATCGAACTTGCCAAAATAGCTAATCGGACACGAGGAAGCGGTGCAGGTCGAACCGTTTGGGATATGGCAGAAACCTTCAATGTTACATTGACGGATGTGACGTGGAAGATGCTTGATAGCGTGAAGCATCGTCCCGTAGTAATTATAAGACCCAAAATGCAAATGAGCTAGTAGCAGAGTTTACTTGTTTAGGAGACGAAAAAAATGGGGTCGAGTGTAGAGCAGATGAATATTTTCTTTGAGCCAAAGGCAGTTGCGGTGATAGGTGCCTCCCGCAGAACCATGAAGGCAGGGCACGTTATCTTCAAAAACTTTGTCATAAACAAACAAAGGAACCTGTTCAAAGCAAAACTGTATCCCGTCAACCCTAACGAAGAATCTATCCTAGGCTTCCCTTGTTATCCCTCAGTTCTGGACATAGAAGACGATGTTGACTTGGCGGTCATAGTTGTTCCCGCCAAATTCGTTCCAGAAGTTATGAAGGAACTTGCAGAAAAGAAAGTGAAAGCTGCTGCAATCATCACTTCTGGCTTCAGCGAGGTTGGAAACCATGAACTAGAGCACCAGGTAACCGAAATCGCAAAAAAAGCTGGAATCCGCGTTCTCGGTCCAAACTGCCTAGGCGTCTACGACTCTAAAACTGGCGTGGACATGCTGTTTCTTCCTGAAACGAAAACCCTGACAACCGGAGATGAAGTTGTTGCCACGCCCCGTCCAATGGCTGGCCCAATAGCCATCGTTACTCAGAGCGGTGCCTTCGGAGCTGCTGCCCTAGACCATCTTTCAGGTAAGCAGATGGGCGTAAGCAAATTTGTAAGCTTCGGAAACAAAGCAGACGTCACCGCATCCGAGATGCTTAACTATCTTTTGTATGACCCCTTAACTCAAGTTATTCTCTTATACTCCGAGAGTATAGACAACGGAAGAGAATTCATGAAAGTTGCACGGGCAGTCACCGCCAAAAAGCCCATTATTGCTTTAAAGGTGGGGCGGTCAGCCGCGGGAGCCCGCGCAGCTGCATCTCATACTGGCTCTATTGCTGGCTCCGACGAAATTTATGCCAGCGCCTTCAAGCAGGTCGGCGTTCTAAGGGCAAGAGACCTTGAGGAGTTTTTTGATATGGGTAAAGCTTTGGCTTTTCAGCCGCCCGTTGATGGCAACAATGTTGCGATAATAACTGATGCTGGTGGACCTGGAATCATGTGTGTTGATGAGTGTGTAGCGCAGGGGCTGAACGTGAAAAAGTTTTCTGATGAGACTGTAGCGAAGTTTGAGAAGCTTAAGCAGGAGGGAAAGATTCCCCGTTTTGCGACTAACCTAAATCCTGTTGACTTAACAGGTTCTGTGACATCTGAAATGTTTGAGGAGGGTACACGGATTCTTTTCGAAGACCCTGAAATAGATGGCATCATCGTTTTGGGTTTGCATCATCTTCCAGCGCTTCAGGAGGATTTCGTTGACCGCGTGGCAAAGCTGAGCAAAAATTATGACAAGTCAGTTGTTGCCTGTGATGTGGGAGAAACTGAAATGGCTCTTTATATTCGTTCAAGATTTGATAGGCTGGGGATTCCTTCATACTTCTCGCCTGAGGATGCGGCTCGTGCCATGGCATGCCTTGTAAATTATGGGCTATACTTGAAGAAGCACGGAAACTTTGAAGCTTATGTTGAATCATTCATAAAACGAAAGAAACATGCTTGAGGCTCAGAAAAAGTTGATGTAAAAAGCTTAAGGCTGCTCTTTTAGCCAGCTGGCAACCTTCTGAAACAGGTTGCTGGTGCTCATGTCGATGACTGGAACCATGATTCTTTCTTTTGTTTCTATTATCGGTTGGTACTGGGGCATGAGGGCGTAGCTTACGAATGCCCAGAAAACCTTTCTTTCTTCGATAAGAGCCTTCGCGGCAACATCGGTTGATGTGGGTAATGGATAGTAGATGAAGACAACTCCGTTTGCCCAGTAGACTCCGGTTGTTTTTCCCCCAACTGCAATGCTTGCAAAACGTGCCAGATCGTCGACACTTTTGAAGCGTGTACGTTCCAGTATAACGATTTCTTTGAAGGCTTCACCCTTAATTGTTGGACCTTCCATGCCGCATACTTCCATAAACCAGATTCTCGTTAGACAAGATAATAAGAATTTGGGTTAGTCTTAATTATTTAACTGGTTTTAATGTGACTGAACTTTCTGGCGTTCTGCTATGTTGGGGCTGCTTTGGCGGGAATCTTCAACCTTTTCTCAATTTCTCTGGCAAAGATGTTGGCTGCCTCGGAACGGTACTTGTCGGTTATGACCAGTCTTGGGTTGCATCTTTCCACATATTCTAGTAACTCATTGAAGTCTGAATGGTCACTCAAAGCAACCACATACTCGTTTGCCCCAACCCTTCGGCATGGCTTCCTGAACTCCCAGCCGCTCGCACGAATCTGCAGAGCTTCGCCATTAATCTTTTTCCGAGAATAGGAATGATAAAAGACGACGGACGGCTCATTTTGGGTCAACATTGACTGAGCCTCTTCTCCGTCAAAGGGGAGAAGCTGTTTGCCGAGTTTCATTCCGTGCTTTTCACAGACATTTGAAACACGGTGAATCTTTTCTGGAACAATAAAGGGTGTCTTTATTTTTGCTTCATAGAGTATCCTCATCATCTTCTGAAGTTTGCCGTGATACCCAAAAACGTAGACTGGGCCTCGCTTCAACCCCTGCTCCACCAAAGAAACAAGGATGCCTTCAGCCATCATCCCGAAGGGTCTAACCCTGACCGGGTCACCGTACGTAGCCTCCATAACCAGTATGTCCGCATCAACACGAGGAGTTCTGGAATACCTGAAGTCGCTCGTGTACAGTATCCGTGTTTGCTCTTTATCCTCCACCAGAGCCTGAGCAGTTCCCAGTATATGATCCGCATAATGCAATGTCAGCGTTTCGTCACCGTACGTGAATTCTTCGCCATAATCAAGCGTTTTCACGGCTCCCCTAGACAGAAAGCGTGGGCCCTTCAGCGCATCTATCATATCTTTAGTGGCTGGAGTCATTATCGTTACTTCGCCTTTCTTCAGGCTCTTTCCCAGACCCACCATATGGTCAGCGTGGGCATGAGTTACAACTCTTATGGGTCTAGCTTCATCGTAGGCGTCGCATGCAACATGCTGTCCCAGAAGAACTGCGCCCAAATTGGTTACATTAGCCTTTGACTTGATAAGCGGCGCCTCCACAAGTTCAGTTACTCCGTTGAATGAAACTGTTTCCTGTGGAACCTTTTAAACAATTCTTGAAATGTTTATGCCTATCTCTGTGACCTCAGCTAAATCTAGGCTAGAAGTAGCAAAAAAATTTTTAACAAAACTGTAGATTTAGAGTTTTGGTCTATTCATCGCTTTCTCTTGGGCAAAGCATACAGTCAACCATTTTTGGGCAGACCAAGCACTGGGAGGGAATGGGGGTATCCGGAGGGCGGTTAGCCAAATACCCGAACTCGTCGGGACAGCCTGAACACTCGTCCTCTTTTTTGTCCTCTAGTTCAGTTTCAGGCAGCATTTCAGGCGCCTCTTCCGGTTCTGCTTCAGCAACGGGTTCAGTTTCTGGAGCCTCTTCAGATTCTTCTCCTACATAAGGTTCGGTTTCAGGTTCCTCTTCTGTCGTTTTCTCTTCTTTTATGGCAACGGGTTCGGCTTCTGGTTCCTCAGGTTTTTGTCTCTTTTCCTTCTGAGAATCGCCAGACCGTGGAATCAAAGACTTAACCCTCTTCAAGAAACTGGGACCAGACTTCACCTTTTCCAGCAATGAGACCTCAGAGTCAGTGGTGAGTTCCATTTCCTCTTCCTCATTCAGCTCTTCTTCCGCTTCGACGATGGGCTCTGGAACATCCTCTTTTTCGATCCGGGGTTTCGGCGTTAAGTCAGTGAAGCAGTAAGGGCAAGCTTCGTATTCTTCTGGCGGTGTAGCAGAAAGAACAGTCAAGAGTATGGGCTTCTCGATTTCTCTTCGACATTTTGGATTTGGACAAACAATTACTACAGATTCTTCCGACAATCTTACTGCATCTCAAAGTTTCTTTGATAGAAGGTGCTCTGTTCACCATATTTAGCTTTAATGAATCCAAAATCTAGACCCACAATCTCCCGAAAACGCCCTCTTTCCCTGCTTTAATCCCTTTTTTGAACATTATTTCCCAACATGAACACATGATTTTCCGAATGTCCAACATCAACTTTTTAAAACTGAAAAAACCTGACGTATCTCTGATTAAACTTAAATCGTGGTATCCTCTAGTTTCTGTTTGAGGACTTGGTCATCAATTAGAACTGGAATCTTTGTTTATGGGTGGACTATGATGGTTTTGCAGGTTTTCAATACAATGAGCGGACAGATGGAAGAGTTTAAGCCACTGAAGGATAAGCATGTGGGGCTGTATGTTTGTGGACCCACTGTTTATGATTGGGCTCATCTGGGGCACGCTAGAACATACATAGCTTTTGATGTTATTGTTCGCTGGCTGGAGTTTAAGAGATACTCGGTCTTCTACGTTCAGAACATCACTGATGTGGGTCATCTAACTTTGGATACGGCTGAGGACAAAATTGGGAAAAGGGCAAAGGAAAGGAAAGTTGAGCCCATGCAGCTTGTGGAACTTTACATGCGAGAATACTTCCGAGATCTTGACGCTCTTGGAGTGAAACGCCCAGACATTTCTCCTAGGGCAACGGGGCATCTCATCGAAATGATTGATGCAATCAGGTCTCTGATAGAGAAGGGATACGCCTATGAGGTTAACGGAAATGTGTTCTTTGACGTGACCAAACTGGATGACTACGGGAAACTCTCAAAAATCAAGCTTGACGACATGTTGGAGGGCTCCCGATTCGAGGTTCACCCAGACAAGAGAAACCCACGAGACTTTGCGCTTTGGAAACGGGCTGAACCCAACACGGTTCTGAAATGGTGGAGCCCCTGGGGCACCGGCTTTCCGGGCTGGCACATCGAATGTGCGATTATGGGCTTGAAGTATCTGGGAAAGCAGTTCGATATTCATGGTGGGGCTCGGGACCTGATTTTTCCTCATCATGAAAACGAGATTGCTCAGAGTGAGGCTATGACTGGAAAGAAGCCTTTTGTCAAGTATTGGCTGCATACTGGTTTTCTGAAAATCAATGGAGAAAAGATGGCAAAGTCGTTAGGGAACTACATTACAGTTCGGGATGCGCTGAATAAGTATGATGCTGAGGCTATCAGGCTCTTCGTTCTGTCTACCCATTACCGGAATGAGATAGATTTCACTGACAAGAAACTCAAGAGCGCTGAAACCAGCTTGAATAGGCTCTACAGCACTTTTGATGCGTTGGAGGATGCCAAGAAAGATTCCGTGAAGCGTGAGCCAAATGAGGCAGAACAGCTGTTCGGCGAGAACGTGAAGAAGCTTAGAAGCGAATTTGTGGCTGCTATGGATGAGGACTTTAACACTCCAAAGGCTTTAGCTGCCCTTTTTGAGATGTCAAAGGAGATTAACAGGTTTCTGGATGAACATAAACAAGTGAGCGCCAAGATTCTGGAAAAAACTTGCGACGAATTTTCAGAGTTAGGCAAAGCTTTGGGTCTCTTCCAGAAAGAGAAAACTCGGGAGATTGGCGTGCAGCTAGCTGATGACTTGGTGCAGCTTCTGTTCGATTTAAGGGAGGAGCTGCGCAAGAAAGGAGAATACGTTTTGTCGGATGAAATCAGGGCAAAACTGAAAGAGTTAGGTTTGGTGATTGAAGACACGTCTGAGGGACCAAAGTGGAAGCTGCCCTAAACAAGGTCTACGACTCCGTTATCATTCGCTTCGGCGGAGAACTGTGGCTCAAAAAAGTTTGGACTAGAAAACAGTACGAGAAGCGGCTTGCCAGAAACCTGAAGCAAGCTTTGAAGCATC
>CAZJLG010000043.1:0-8588 GCA_964546665.1 uncultured Candidatus Bathyarchaeia archaeon | reverse complement strand
CAGCGCCCAACAGTTTTGCTTCAGAAACAGGCAGGTCACAGGCGCCATAACAGGGGTCAGATGAGACTATCGGCAGAGCACCAGCTTCCTCAACAACTGAGGCTAGGCGCGGGGCAGCGGGTTTTAGTCCTTCCGGAAGCTGCAAGAACACTGTTTTGGGCTTCCGCTTCCTTATTTCTTCTTGGAGTCGCTTCTCTTCAAGGTCGAAGGACATATTTTTCATCTACTGGGCAGTGTATTAGGCGCAATCCAAAGATTCGGGTTCGCGCCACACCACAAAAAAGGTTATCAGGCTATTTAATCTACGCTGCTGACGCAAACTTTTTGATCATATACCTGGAGTTAGCCTCTGATATTCCCAGTTCTTTGGCTATTTTGGCGACGTCTTTCTTGTTCTTCTTGATAACTTCGATCAGCTCAGTCTCTATATGCTTTACTGAAAGCAAAGTTTCAACAACCTTGTCGGGGTTGACGCCAATCGAATCCAGATGTATGGTCAAGAACTTCAGGAAATCTTTTCCTAGGTCGCTGGGCGCTTGACCGCAGATTCCCACAGTTCTTTCCGGAGTCATGGAATGTGCGCCTTCACACAACATTTCAATGGATTTAGTGACGGCGGGATTAGATTCGTCGAATTCCCAGGCGATTTTTTCGCTGTCACGGTCTATTCCTAGGGTCAGCTGGGTGAGGTCGTTGCTTCCTATGCTGAAGCCGTCGCAGTATTTAGAGAAGATTTTTGGGATAAGGCAGATGCTTGGAACCTCAGCCATGAAAATTATGTGAGGTATCTTTAAGCCCTTTTTCTTGAAAGCCTTTTTGATTAGGTCAGTTACTTTTTCTGCTTCAGTAGTTGTCCTGATGAAAGGAACCATCGGAACAGCATTTGTTAAACCTAGCTTGTGCACTTCCGTGAAAGCCTCAAGTTCCAGCGCATAGGCTTCGCAGAAGAATTCGTCAATGTATCTTGAAGCGCCTCTGAATCCAATCATAGGATTGTTTTCTTGGAACTCGAGTTCAACCTTATTAACTTCAATAGCTGTTGAACCACAGACAGGACATTTCTTCTGCGGACTTAGAGATATGCTTTTTCCGCATTTACAATTGATGTCATAATACACTGCGCCCGGAAGAGAGGCATACTCGTTTGTTTTGAAGTCTGAGAAGCGTACAATGATTTTGCGTGGTTTGAAGGCTCCAGCGATTATTGCTATGCCGGTCTTCAGCCTTTGGACATACTCTTGACTTAGAGAGGTGATGAAAGGATATTTTTGTTTAACATCGTCACCCCATCTTTCAGGACCAAGCTGGTCAGCCCTCAAAGCAAACACGGGATGCAGTTCTACGCTTGACACAACGAATTCGATGCGGACAAGAGAACTGCCCTTAGAGGGTAGTTGACTAATGTGCAAAGCTTCATCAGGGCTCCCAATGTTCACCAAAACTTTTGTGACTGTTTCTGGAATTTCCTTCAATTCGAACTCTTGTACCTCGAAAGGTATCTCACCTTCGTATATATTCGCTTCACCAGCCGAACAGTCTAGGGTAATTTTTTCTCCATCTTCTAGACCGAGGGCACCAACAACACCAACAGCGCATGGAATTCCCCTTTCTCTAGAAACTATAGCGGCATGTGAGGTACGGTTACCTCTTTCACAAATTAGAGCAGAAACCTTTTCAAGGCTCATAATAACTTCCCAGTCGGGCGTCGTCATGGAGGTGACAAGGATCGGCTTAATGCCCTTCTTGTTGAAGGCCACAGTCTCTTTCAAAGCCTCATCAGGAGACTCTGCTTTAGCGACAACACCCGAAGCAATCTTTGTTCCAACAGGAATACCAACAAAAAGTGGAGCCGCTTTTGGAGTTTTTTTGAGCTTGAAGAAAGTCAATACGGTTCTGGTGGCGTAAACAGTTTCGGGTCTAGCCTGCGTTATGAAGACTTTACCCTTTTCGACGGCGTACTCTACATCCATTGGCTTGTTATAATGCGTTGCTATGGTTGTAACATAATTGGCAACCTGATTTGCTTCATCAAACGTTATAACCCGAGGGTCACGTGAGCCAACTGGAATGTCACGATTTGACTTGGTTTTCTCGTCATAGACCATCATCTCTTTTTGAGGGGCTTTAGTAGGAAGGGTTCCGAGAACTTTGACTTCAGGTTCTTTAACAAAACCAGTCCAAGATGCATTCTCTTTTCCTTGAACTATCATTTCTCCTAAGCCATAAACTGCCTGAATTACGCCTACATTACGGTTACCAGTGTTTGGGTCTATGGAGAAAGCCACGCCAGACTTTTCTGAATCAACCATGGTCTGAATGACAACAGAGATTAAACCCTCCTTAAGCAGGTCAGCCTCTGACAGGTCAAGAATCTTTTTCTTACGCAAATCCTGCCTGTAGTCTATAACTCTCCATCCGAATGCAGAAGCAATACATTTCAAAACATACTTAATCACACTAGACGAATCCAAGTGAACGTTAAGATATGTTTCAAATTGCCCAGCAAAAGCGGCAGTAGCCATGTCCTCGGTGATACCAGAACTTCTGACGGCAACTCTGTTCCGCCCAACCAGCTTCTTCATCATTTCAATTTTTTTTGCAAGTAAATCGATGAGCTCTGGATGCGTTTTTATGTTTTCTATCAAGTCCCTTGTTTTCTTCGCAATCTTCTTAGCTTCAGCCTCATCGTCTTTAGCCAATGCAGCATCCAATTGTTTTACCAAGTCTACAATTTCGGGATCGTTGAGCAGTATTTTAGCGAATTCGGTGGTAGCCATCACAGCATACGGAACGTTACCTTTTCCAAGGATATGGAACAGTTTAGCTAAGTTAGATCCCTTTCCGCCAGTGTATCTTCCGTCTGTAGCAATTTCTTCTTCGATATTTACGATTAAATTTTCAGAAACCAATCTTATACCCCATACTGATTACTGATTTATGAATATAAAATAAAGTAAGGAGGTTCTCTTTCTTGCAAGTCCGGCCTTCAGGGCTAGATCCCTGCAAATCTACTCCCTCAGTTAATCCCCAAGTTTCTCGATAACTACACGACAGGGAGTGGGTAATTTGGCGCCTCCACGCTTCAGCGCCGTTGCGGCAGCTTCAAGTCCATCCTCGTTTACATTAGCTATAATAAGTGATTGCCCTGTTTTTACTCGGGCTGCGAGTCCTATGGCTTTGCCAAAAGAATTTCTCATTCCGTCCTGAAGACGATCCGCGTGGGCTCCAAAAATCATTTTGTTTTCTCGGAGCACAACATGCGGGTAGGGTAAAATCTTCAAAAGGTAGCTGTTTCCCAGTTTTTCTGAGAGAACCCTGTTAGTTGCTACACGCGCAGCTTCCAAAGCGTTGTGTCGAAGCTGAACTGTTTTCTCGGCAATCAGGCGGGCTTGATACTTATAGCTACCAGATGTATCGCCCATAGTGAATTTCACTATTTTTGATGCGGGGGAGCCTCGCATATACTTCTTCCGTGTATAGGCTTGACCCTTTACCTCCCGATAGTTACGAGCCTTCATTGTCCATTCCTCACCTGCTCTGCTCATCATAGTTGAACAGATATTATAAAAACTATTCTATATTTGGCTTAACAATCTGTAAAAAACAGGAAAAGACGACATCTTCACCGGGGGTTTCCTTGTGGCTATTAAATACTGGCTCAAAGGAGTTGCATCAAGACACAGGTCATATTTTTTGGATGCAGAATGCCTAAAACTTTTGGAGAAGCTCATTCGTCAATATCCCAAAATCTTCTGGTGCCAGTTCCCGCACTCTCTTTTCGCTGTAAATTGTGGAGTCAGCCAATTTTACAGCATCTTTTCCAGTTATTTCATGCTGGTGTAGGAAGGAAATCAGGCCATTTCTTACTTTCTTGTTTCGTTGAGTGAACAGTGTTCTGACAAGCTCAAAGAAGGTTTCTTCGTTATCCACATGGAAGGGGGGCGGCCTAGGCTTCAGGCGTACCATCATGGAGTCCACATCAGGTGGAGGATAAAACATTGTTCGGGGGACGACGTCCAGAAGCTCCACATCAGCCCGGTAGTAGACCGTAACTGTTAGCCTTCCGTAATCTTTGCTTCCCACCGAAGCCGCCAATCTCTCTGCAAACTCCTTCTGGAAAATCAGAACTGCCCAGTCAAATTTTTGTTCCAGAAGACGAAAGAGAAGCGGAGACGAAATGGAGTAGGGAGGAGCAGAAACAACCTTGCTGAAGGGATGAAGAGAAACCTTGAGGATGTCTCCCTCTATCAATTCTACATTCTGCATGCTGCGAAGTTGTTTCCTCAAGAAGCTCACAAGCTGCGGGTCAACCTCAACAGCTACGACTTTTTTGCATTTGCTGGAAAGAAGTTGTGTCAGAAAACCAAGTCCTGCTCCAACCTCTAAGACAGTATCATCTTCAGTTAAAGAAGCGTAAGACACTAACTGCTGCAGCATGCCCGAGTTAACTGCAAAATTTTGGCCTAAACGTTTTTTTGGGAAAAAGCCGTAAAGGCGAAGAAGATGCTTCGCCCTTTTGAGAAGATTAATTTTTTCCACTAGGGCGCTCTCGTAAACAGTCTATATTTGCTTTCGCCAGCCAACTCCTCCAGAATTCTCCGCGTAATCAGCTTGGAGGGGTTTGGCATGTTAGCGCGGTTCTGTAAATCTCCGAGGCTCTGGAAGGGTTTCCTATCTCTTTCATCAATAATCTGCCACATGTACTTCTTTCCGATACCTGGAATCAATTCGAGGGCATGCATTCTGGGAGTTATTGCTTGTGCCGTGTTGAAGAAGTTGATGAACCATGGTTCTCGGTTAAGCACTATTTTCTCTACTGTTCCAGAGAGCTCCATCTTTGCATTAGATGTTAAGTCTTCATAGTTTATTCGCCCGATGATGTATGTTATTTTTCTCCGAGAATCTTTTCCAACATAGACTCTGTCAGCGGTCTTGAGAACAACGCCGTCTCTGGCAATGGCTTCAAGAAAAGTGAAATACTCTTCGCCGACCACCTGAATCAGCGCCCCAGCTCTGTATCCTGGTCGGGTCCCTGGTCTTCCATGAGGAAGATAATCTAGGACATAAGCATACTCTTCGTATCTCTTCTCGCTCCTTTCCACTATTCCCTACCCCGAAATGGTAACAACTATAGATTAGATATTATATAATTAGAAAAGCCCTTATTCCTTTTTTCTATACTTGTTCAAAAAAGACAGTATTTTTTCTAGTTTAGAGGTTTCAATTATCCTGCGACCGCCAGCCAAAAACACCCTGATTTCTTGGATGCTTTCAGGCATAGCATTTACTATTTGTACAGCCTCTTCTTCGTCCACTTCGAAGTTTTCCACGAATTCTTTTACAATAAGGTCCACTTTGTCAGGGTCAACTTTGGTGAATTTTGTCGCGTAATCAAGTGACCTTCTCTGGAACTGGTCGAGTCGCTCCTCACCGATAGATTCTAAGGCTTCTTTCACTTGCGGAACAGTGACGATGCGTTCTTTGAGAGCCTTTCGTGCCATGTTTTAGGCCTCCTTATGGGGAGTGATATGTTCTGGGCGAACTATTATCTCCTTGATTGCTTTGCCTTGGGTCACATTAATGACGTAGCTTCCTCCTCGCTTGTTAGCGATTACGCCGATTTTGCCGTGGAACCTTCGATGAGGCATACCCTTGTGAACACTAGGGTCTAGTTTAATCACGACCTTTTCTTCAGGTTCGTATTCACGCAATACTTTACTGAGTCCCGTCTTTCCCCGTTCTCGGGGTTTCCTCTTTAGGAGGTAACGGGTTTTTCTACGATAGCCTTTCGCTTTTCTTCCCAACTACGATTCCTCCATGGTAACCTTCAAAACGTCTAACTCGAGAGGTGCAGCTTTTACGTTGATGATAGCGGCTACGCTAGGGACGGTTCGCCCTTCATCCCCGCTTACCAGCTCTTTAATATAAAGTCCTCCTTGGCAACGTATTTTCATCTCTGCGCGGTTAGGCGCCAACCTCTTAAGATACGCCTCATATATGTACTTTTCCCGAACTAGGTCTGCTCTTCTATGCAAAACACGTAAGGGTGTTTGTTGACGAATGCTAGCCTTAGTTAAGGTTTTGGTTACAGTGTCTAGCTCTTCGTCAGAAACATCTCGGTCAAAGTCTATAAGGACCTTGTACATCTTCTGAGCGCCCTCGCCCCTCTTCAATCGTTTAACATCATCTTTGCTGGCGGAACGAAGAGCCGAAACCTCGACTTTGCCGCGACCGTGCTCATTAACGAGTTCTGTGAGGTTCTGAAGGTCAATGAATCTTCTCCGTGGCTTTTTGACTTCCATAACGAAGGGTCTTCCAGTTCCCAGCATCCGAGCATCCACATCTTCTCGTCCAGCAGCATGGAACGACACACCTTCTCCCCTAGTTTTCTCTAAAATGGGTCCTGCAATAATCTCTTCAACTGACTCGGAATACAGTTTTCCTGTCCCATCGCATTTTGGGCAGCCCCTGCCTCCGCAATTTCTGCAGAGCCACATTGATTGGGGAATGCCACGAACAAGCTTCTTGTATGTTCCCCGAACATAGAAGGGGTTAGATTGGAGAATGATTTCTCCAGTGAAGGGCCTGACAAGAACCACCACATCAGGTTTTTTGTATTCAGCTGGCTTCTCTGTAGCAGCGGCGATCTTTTTTCCTATGTCACGACTGAACTCGTTCCGCATGCTCTCTCCATGTCCTACCTCAAAGCGGGCCTTAAACTCGTCTTCCCTCTCCTCAACTGTTGTTGGCAGCTCTATTCCAACAAGGAAGGTGGTGTACTCGTAGTCTTCAAGCGTTTTCAAGGCGTTTTCCACGAGCGTATCCACGCTTTTGAATAGACCTTGGCAGAGGTAACACTCCTTCTTTTTTCTGGCTCTCTTTCTCATGTTCCGGAGTATCTCAGCAGCCATATCAACGGACCCATTTGCCGCTAGGATTCGGAGATTTGAGAAGCCTTCTTTCTTGCCAGATAGCGCCAGCTGATGGTTTTTCATTGTTAAGAGAAGCTTCAGGGTTTCTCCACGTTTTTGGTCATCCAGTCCGTAGCCGAGGAGAGCAAACTGTCGCCCTAAACAGTGGTCGCAGAGCGGATGCGCTTCAAGCATTTTTTGCGCCTTTTCGAGTATCTCCATTAAATTTTCCTCGTTTTGTTGCAGTAAGATTCTTCAGTTTTCAGACTTTTTTCTCAGGTTCCTGGAAGACCTTTTCCGAAAAAGGGAAGCTTCTTTCTTCTAAAGCTTTTCATCATTTTTCTCGTTTGGTTATACTGTTTTATCAGGTCTTTTACGTCCTTCTCTGTTGTGCCTGACCCTCGGGCAACTCTGCGGATTCTGGACGATGAAAGAATCTTAGGTTTCTCTCTTTCCTTTGGTGTCATAGACTGAATTATTACCCGAAATTTCTTGAGGGCATCTTCAGCCATGTTCATCTGCTCATCTGGAATGTTGTAGCCCATGCCCGGAATCATCTTCAAGAGACCGCTTAAGGGACCCATTTTCTTCATAGACTCGAACTGTTCATACATGTCCGTGAGAGTGAACTTTCCGCTCAAAAAGGCGCGCGCCTTTTTCTCGGGCACCTTCACCTCGGCATCACGCACTTTGTCAACGAGGCTCTGAAGGTCTCCCATTCCCAGCAGTCTGCCTACAAACCTAGATGGAATAAAGGGTTCAATGTCTTCAAGTTTCTCGCCTGAACTGATGAACTTTATTGGTGCACCGATGGCAGCCACTGCTGAGAGGGCGCCGCCTCCTCTGGCAGAGCCGTCAAGCTTTGACACCAGAATAGAGCCGATTGGTGTTGCTTCGTGGAGTGCTTTAGCCTGTACAGCTGCCTGTTGCCCTATGGTTCCGTCGATGACCAGAATGGCTTCGTCAGGCTTGATAGTCTTTTCCAGCCGTTTCATTTCATCAATTAAGCCCTTTTCTTCTTTGTGGCGTCCAGCGGTGTCAACGATAACAAGATCGTAGTCTTTGAACTGCTTCAAGCCCCTCATGGCAATTTTTTCAGATTTCTTTTCTTTTGGTTCCCCGTATACGGGAATGTTTATTCTGCTTGCCAGCTGCTTCAGTTGGTCGTAGGCTCCAGGTCGGTAAGTATCGGTGCAGACCAACGCGGTTTTTAGGCCTCTTTTTTGGAAGTATTTCGCCAATTTTCCTGATGCAGTGGTTTTTCCTGACCCCTGAATTCCCACAAGCATGATAACCTTCCTTTTTCCAGGCTCTACCTTTAGTGAGGCAGGCTTTTCGCCCAGAAAACGGGTTAACTCTTCGTAAACCACCTTTACTACATGCTCTCTTCTGGAAACTCCGGGCGGAACCTTCTCTTTCAGTGCCCGTTCTTCTATTCGCTTCGAAACTTCAAGAACCAGTTTAACGTTGACGTCGGCTTGCAGTAGTGCCCGCTGAAGGTCGTGGACAAGCTCCTTAACGGTTTTCTCGTCCATAACTGGCGCTCTGAAAACCTTTTTCAGGGCATCGTTTAGCGAGGAGCCGAGGCGGTCTAGAACCATGATTTCTCCCATTTAAAAGTGGATTCGCCTTTTATAGGTATTTAGCTTGCGGCACATCTAGTATACTAATGTTTGT
>CAZJLG010000042.1:0-8885 GCA_964546665.1 uncultured Candidatus Bathyarchaeia archaeon | reverse complement strand
TTACAAAACCTATTAGCTCAACACAGTCAAGCCAAGGAGGCGGGCTTCAACAAAATCATCATGTCTAAGGAAACGCCCACAACAGACAGCTGGGTTCTAATGTGGGGCGATACAATAGTGAACAGCCACATAGATAAACTAGACAAACCTCTACAATTAAGGTACATCTACTAGACAAATCCATAAAGTTTGGAAACAAAAAAGGGAAAAAAGGACACCTGGGTCCTCTTCGCGAATTAAAGGGTTTGTGAATCGCATCAGACAGCTCTCATGATGGTTTCGGTTGCATAGAGGGCTTGACCTGTGGAAATCGTAACTCGAATAGGTGTGCCTACGTCGTAAACTATGAGGTTTGCTGGATTGACAATGAAGAACACCATGGTCCAGCCTGACTGGAGAATCAAGTTTTCTGAGACTACAGTAAAGTTGTACGTTGTTCCTTCCAGTGTGACCGTGTTTTCGCCGGTTTGATTGAATGTTGAAACAAACTCCAAGCTACTGGATAAAATTCCCTCCGTTTTTGTGTACAGGACATAACTTGATGTTCCATTCCATGGGCTCTCCTGACCTTTGATAGTGACTTTGCTAAGTACGATGTCTGTTTCACCAGTGTTTGTTACAATTACGCTGCCAAGAGAACATGTGTTGTTTTTGTACCAGACAGCAACGTTTGATAGATACAGCTTCTCCTGCTGCACTCTCGATCCTGCGATGTTAAGAGCAAAGTATGAGGCTACACCAGCCAGCAGCACAGAAACTACTAACAAGATCAAGCTTGCAACGACAGCACCTAAAGCCATTTTGTTCTTTAGAAGTTTCCTCACCTAGAAGCCTCCTATATTTTCTTTGGAGAATCTAGTTCCGCTGGAAACTCTGGTGGAGCCGTACTGGATTTTTTGGGGTTCTTGTTGGAGATGTAAAGATAGGTCAATGATCTGTTTTGGTAGATTATTTTTGCGCCGTTCTGTTTTTTGGCATAAGTTAACAGGTCTAAATATTGATCTGCGGTACCCTTCAGGACGAAGGCCATGTAAAAAAATGGCTCATCCTTATCTTCGATAATTTTGTCTGCCTTCAATCGTTCCTTCCTTCTTTCATTCGTTTGTCTTGTGATGTGGCACAGTTTCCCACCCACACAAAGACGTAGTGTATATTAAGACACACGACTTAATAAATATTTCCAGTTCACATTCACAATACAGATTTCAAATTCAGCCAAAACAACATAAACCTCCGAAGCTCCAACTACATTCAAAGACCCCACACGCATCAATATAACTAGAAAACATCAAAAGTTGGCCTTGAAATCCACTTGTCTAGAAAGCTAATGCCCCAACGAATAAAGCGTCAACGGCTCAAACGTGGTTGTGACTTTTTTATGGCGCTGGTCCTTTGGGCGTTTTTAGTATAGAGACTTTGATTTGGTTGATTTGCTCGTTGGTTCGGAATGCTTCCACCAGTTTCCTGATCTTGGTTGCTTCTCCTTTTACTACGATAACTTCTACGCAGTAGTCTTTTTCTATGTGAGCGTGAAGAAAGGTTGAGATTATGTTTCCGAAGCTGTGCTGAATTTCGGATATCTGCGCTTTCTTTGCTCCTCTCTCGTAAATTATCGTTATTGACGCCGCAACTTGTCCCTCAAGTTCCCTGAGGCTCCTGCTCTCCCTGATGAAGGCCCTTAAAGCTTGCCTGACAATCTCTGACCTGTTAGCGAATCCCTGTTCTTTGATGGCGGTTTCGACGTGCTCTAGGAGTTTTTCTGGAACTGAAACACTTATGACGGTCATGCCATGCACCAAGGTTATTAACATCGGTGCCAGAATTTAAATATGTTTTATTAAAACACAGCAAAAATTTAATAACTTTCTTTGTTTCATACACTAAACAACAAAAAGGTATAGCACATGAACAAACGACAGAAACTCTTTGTAATCACAACAACCGTAATCCTCTTAGTTGCAGTGTTTGCCACCATTTTCCAGTCATCGCCAAACAAAACAGAAGACAATAGACTGAAGGTCGTAGCCACCTTTTATCCACTCGCCTTTTTCGCCCAAGAGATAGGCGGAGAGAAAGTAACAGTCAATCAGCTCATACCCGACAATACAGAAGTGCACACTTGGCAGCCGTCATTCGCTGACATTTTAGCTGTAGACAACGCTGATGTGATTGTCTATAACGGCGCATCTCTTGACCACTGGTTCGAAGACGACATACTACCCGTAATCGATACAAGCGACAAAGTCATCGTAGAAACCACAAAAGGAATACAGCTCCTCGAAACCAAGCAAGAAACTGACGACCACGAACACAATGGACTCTATGACCCCCACACTTGGATAAGCCCCTTCACAGCAAAGCAGCAAGCTCAAAACATTTACGAA
Source organism: uncultured Candidatus Bathyarchaeia archaeon (assembly GCA_964546665.1). Lineage (GTDB taxonomy): Archaea > Thermoproteota > Bathyarchaeia > Bathyarchaeales > Bathyarchaeaceae > Bathyarchaeum. The sequence continues at coordinate 6,501 of CAZJLG010000042.1, read as the reverse complement.
GCTCTGGTCCAGAAAGACCCTGATAACGAAGATTACTACAGGGAACGCTGGCAAACCCTGAAGGCGACGTTCGAAGAACTAGACAACGAATATATGACGGGGCTCTCAACCAAACACAAAAAAGAAATTTTTGTTGCACACTCCGCCTTCGGATACATTGCTAACAGGTACGGCTTTGAACAACATGGAGTTATAGGCATCTCCGCTGATGAGCAGCCAAGCGTCCCGGTATACGTAAACCTTGTAGACCTAATGATGGAGTATGAGGTTTTTGTGGTGTATGTGGACCCCGTCTACGCAGACCAATCCGCGCAAACCCTCAAAAATGAGCTGCAGCGCCTTTCAGGCCAGGAAGTTCATGTGTTGGAGCTCTACGTTATGCTCGGCAACATAGACGGCTTAGATTACTTTGGGCAGCAGGAGAAAAACTTGGAAAACCTAAAGATAGGGCTAGAAGCTTATTAGACTAAGAAAAAGTGAAAATGGAATGCTAGAAAATACTCACGCAAGAAGCATGAAAGAGAAAACTCCTATACTAGAGGTTTTCGACCTTCAGGTAGACAGGTCAAACGCTGTGGTTATCGAACACGCCAGCTTCACAATCAATCAAGGCGACTACGTTGGAGTGGTAGGCCCAAATGGCGGAGGCAAAACAACTCTTATTTTAGCCCTTCTAAACATCCTGCCGAAAACAAAGGGAACTATTCGCCTCTTTGGCCAAGACATAGAATCGTTCTCTAAATGGGAGAAAGTTGCGTACGTGCCTCAACACGCCATCAACTTTGATCCCCATTTTCCTCTGTCGGTTAGAGAGACGGTGGCGTTAGGCAGGGTAAACAGAAGCAATCTGGGACGAACCCTGAAGCAAGAGGACTGGAAAGCTGTGGATGAAGCTCTCGAGTTCATGGGAATCTCTGACGTTGCAAACAAAAGGATTGGACAGCTTTCCGGGGGACAGAAACAACGAGTTTTTGTGGCTAAAGCCATGGTTAGGAAACCTGAAATAATTTTGTTGGATGAACCCATAGTTGGCGTGGATGCAGAGACTCAAGAGAAGTTCTACAAGAAGCTCAGCGACCTTAATGTTGAGAAAGGAATCACCATCCTGCTGGTGACGCATGACCTGACAGCGGTTTTCTGCAGGATGTCTAAGGTTATGTGCATAAACAGGTTGGTTAACGTGTCTGAAATAACTGCGGACCTAGAGCCTGAGGATGTTCTGAGGCAGGCGTACGGCGAGCACTTCCATTTCGTCTTCCACCAACATGCATGTAGGCGGGTTTTCAAAGATGAATGAGCTGATTGACGTTTTCAGGCTTTTTGGTTTCCAGTTCTTTCAGAATGCGCTGTTAGGCGGAATCATTGCGGCTTTGGCTTGCGCTTGGGTTGGTCTCTTTTTGGTACTGCGGAAGGAGGCTATGATAGGCGATGGGATAGCGCACACCGCTTTTGGGGGTATAGCGTTGGGGCTGTTTCTGGGCATTAATCCGATTTGGACTTCGCTGCTGGTTTCGGTTCTGGCTGTTCTAGGCATTTCTTACATGAGACGGAAGGGCTTGGCTCAGTCCGACTCCGCTATAGCTGTGATGCTGGCTGTGGGGTTCTCCGCAGGTTTGATAATAATAAGTTTGGCTGGCGGATTCAATGTTGAGCTTTTCAGTTTTCTTTTCGGCTCCATTCTGACCATCGACCAAACCGACCTCATAATAGTGTCGATTCTTGGAATATCAACCATAATAGTTCTGGGAGTCTTCTACAAAGAGCTGCTCTCCATCACCTTTGACGAGGAGGGCGCACGGCTGATGGGCATCCCTGTTCGGTTGCTGTCGTTAGCCTTCAATTTGCTGGTTGCGATAACGATTGTTCTTTCAATAAAAGTGATAGGCGTGATTCTTGTGGTTGCCCTGCTGGTGTTGCCTGCGCTCTCTGCGCTTCAGCTTAATCTTTCGTTTAGAGGAACAACATTGGCTGCCATAGTCTTCGGAGTAATCAGCATGACCACAGGCATACTGCTGTCGGCAATCTACAACGTGGCAACAAGCGGAGTCATAGTCTTCACTGCAGCAGCAATCTTCCTCTTCACGGCAACATACAAAAAACTAGAATAACAAAACCTTTGACCAAGACAAAGGCTTTATTGTTAACTAAGTTTCTGAAAAACGAAAGAAAAGAATGGAATCCAAGAATGACAAAGGTGTAATCATTTAAGATGTTAAACAAAGATATTATTTGTTGAAGGGGAGACTGTTGAAATGAATTCAAATTTTGAAGAAGAAATACTCAATGACATAAAGGAACAGATTTGTCCTTTGTTTGAAGATAAAGCTGTTTTGGATGCTTTGATAAAACTTCTGCCTTCAATAAGAGTTAGGAAAGCCATGAGCTCTCTAGGGATAACTCAACCTCTGATTATGAATATCGGAAAAAACCAACCAACAAAACGGGATAAGACAGTTATTGATACAATTATGTATCTATTTGAAGTTGAGGTTTCAGCCAATCTAATTTTTGACATATTGATAATGCTATTATCTGCAAAAGGGTACTTTTTTCATATTGAACCAGATACAGACCACCTATACATTCGTCATGCTATCACGATTGAAGATTTAGAGTCCAAAGCCCTAACATTAGGAATGAAACAGAATTTTCTGGTAAAACACAAGATACGTTGCGCGAAAAAATATGTTAGACTCAATCTTCGTAACAAAATCGCTCACATGAACTTTGAGATTGACGAAAAAGGGAATTTTTACAAATACGAATATGAAGAAAATGAGCTTAAAAAGAAACAAGTTGACATTTGGCTCAGGTTGAAGGAGATTATTCACTTCACTTCAACTGTAATTCATCAGATGAACCTTGCAGTAAAGAAAACGCAGTAACATTTTTTGTTAAGGCGAGTGGAGAGCTGAGAGTTTAGACAAGACAAGAGAAGACAACAGGAAACAAACACAAAAGAAGAAAAGAGAGAGAAGGTTAAAATTTAACCCAGAACGCACGCAAAAGGTCTATTATTTTATCGTGTAGAGGGTGTGTTATATTGTTATTTCGCCTTTTTCGTTATTGATTAGGAAAGAGGCTTCTTGGGCGCTGATTTGGTATGTGACTACTTTTTTCCACAGATTATACAGACTTAGGGTTGTCAAGAAGGTTACGTTGTTGGCTTCAAGAAACAGCTTCATTGGAAGATCAACGTGCTCTTTGTTTGCTCGTTCACTGATGGGCAAGTCTCTGTACGTATTAGCCACAAAAATGACTTTCTGGTTTCTTTCAGGGTTTTCAATAAACTTTGCCAGTTGACTGACTACGGCGTTTTTAGTTTCAACTTTTCCTTTCATTGAAGCCGTTTTAACCACTATGCTACTTTTCAAGCCTATCAGGTCAGACTTGGCATTTGGAAGAGTTGGCATACCTAAATCCTCCAGCATCAATTGAACCGCCTTCACGGCATTTCGGTGGTCTACCGAAAACAGGTTACGGTACAATTCAGGAGATACACTACTGTTCCACTGGTCCTCAGTTTGAGGCAGCAACGGAATTTCCACCGAATCCAACCAAGGATAATCGGCTGACTTTTCTGCCGTGGCTAAACCAATCAAAAGGTCGATTGCCTCAGAGCCGCTGATTTTTGTTGCTTTTGGCAGAAAATGAATTTTGCCTCTACCATTTATGGTGAGACTGGCTGATATCGCATTTTGATTCTTGTTAATTGCTATAGGATCAAAACTGCAGTTCGCCGTATCCTTCCAGAAAAGTTCGCTGTACCATCTTTCGACGTTCTCCATGTACTCGGCGAAACGTTCATCACAAAGCGTTTTTGTTCTTCCCAGCAACATGGGGTTTATTCTTAGTCGCTGAGGAAAGGGTATCCACGCGTAGTTCAAAGGAATTTTTTTGAAGGGAACCTTGAAGCGTTTATCCATTATGCAGAAAATTTCTTTGTAATCCCGGATGAAGATTCGGGCTGTTCTTTTCAACACAGCTATGTTACCGAAGAGGGCCTGAGGATAATCCTTCGGAAACGAGGAGAGGTCAATTATTAGGGCATCATACTTTTCCAGATCAGGAAACGGTTGCGTCCACTTGATAACATCTACTTTTTTGTGAGATGCAGACCCTATGACAAGCACATTAGTCACAGATTGTTTAGCCCCTTCAACGTTTCTTATCTGGTTTACAATGTTTCGGTTTTTAAGAATTTGGAGCACACAATTTCCAAGGAAGAAACACCGATTGGGACGGCTCTATTCCAATACTTAAAGCTGAGTCCAGAAAAAATTCTTCGACAAAAGACGGAGACAAAATCTAGGAAAATCAAAAGATGATTACGCCGAGAGGATGCTTAAGCAATAATGGTTATACCTTTACTCTCAAGTCTTCCTTGACGACGTTGAGCACAACGTTTGTGACGGTTCTGCTCACATGAGGCATCTTCAGCGCTGACTTGATGAAGTTGTTCAAGGTAGTTCTGTTCTTGAAGCGTGCAACTACTGCTATGTCGTAGTCTCCAGTGATGTCATAAATGCATATAACCTCATCCAGCTTGGCAAGCTCCCTCTCAACGTCGGGAAGATACCGCCCCTCTGCCTCGATAAGTATCAGAGCAGTCAAGCCGTAACCGAGTTTAGCGGAATCCAACATTATGGTGTAGCCCTTTAGGATTCCTCTATCTTCCAAGTTCTTTACGCGATTGTATGCTGTCCCAACAGCTATGTCGAGGCTGTCAGCGATCTTGTTGAAGCTTTTTCTGGCGTCCTCTTGTAGCAGACGAATGATTTTTCTGTCGACGTCATCCACTTTATGGGGTGAATCATAATTCAGTTTTATTTTTCCTCCTTTTGTTGAATGATTAGTCATGACACATTTTGGGTTTTTGTTTCACTATGAACACTTGTTCATTAACTGAAGAACTATATAAGCTTTCCTTCAACATGTTAGAAACATTTATATACAAACATGTAATAATCTCACATTCAGCTGAATGAATGGTGAATAACATGGAGGCCATTACCAAAGCCAAAGAAACACTAAAGAAAAACAAAATCCGATGGGTACACACAACCTTCGTAGACATCCGAGGTCTAATGCAGGACGTTGTGATACCCGCAAGACAATACACGGAGGGACAAGCCCTAACAGCAGGCATCGGCTTCGACGGCTCATCCGTACGAGGATTCAAAACCATTGAAGAATCTGACATGATCCTCAAACCAAACCCCGACACACTTGCCATCATACCCTGGACAACCGACGAAAAACAGAGAAGCGCCATAATCATAGGCGACGTCTACGAAGCCTTCGGAGGCACAGAACCTTCAGTCGTAGACCCAAGAGGATACGTGGCAAAAAATGCAGTTAAAGCAGCAGCAGACATGGGATACACAGGCTTATTCGGTCCAGAACTGGAATACTTCGTCTTCAGCTCCATTGACCCCTCAAACCTTGTCTGGGACATGTGGGTTAGCCCAAAAGGCGGCGCAGGAGACTCATGGGGCGCACCAAGGGTTGTACCTGTATCCCCAGAAACCACTCCAGGAGCTCACACCCTAAGACCTAAAGAGGCATATTTTAGGCCACCCCCAGAGGACACAACTGTTGAGTATCGAAACGAAGTTGCATCGATACTGGAAGAAAACTTTGACACGGAAATCGAGATGCACCACCACGAAGTCGCCACTGCAGGACAAATCGAAATCGACTTCAAATATGGTGAATTGGTGAAAACCGCTGACAGGACAATTTACTACAAATTCGTAGCAAAAAACATTGCAAAAAAGCACGGATTAATCGCCACTTTCATGCCTAAACCAGTGTACCTTGACAACGCCAGCGGCATGCACGTTCACAGTTCGCTATGGAAAGGCAGCAAGAACGTTATGTATGACGAAGCTGACGATTACGCTGAACTGAGCCAGGAAGGCAGATACTTTATTGGTGGCTTATTAGAACACGCCAGAGCCATAACCGCCGTGAACTGCCCAACAGTAAACTCTTACAAAAGACTTGTGCCTGGTTTTGAAGCTCCAATCTACATAATGTGGTCCCGCCGCAACAGGTCAGCCATGGTACGTGTTCCAGTATACTTCAAAGGTCCGGCGCATGCTGCAGCCAAACGCGCTGAATTACGTGCCGCTGATCCATCATGCAACTCATACCTATCCTTTGCGTGCATCCTGATGGCTGGGCTTGACGGAATAAAGAACAAGATTGATCCAGGCGACCCTGTAGATGAGGATGTTTACGAGTTGAGTTCTGAGAGAAGACGCGCACTGGGCATCAAAGAGTTGCCGACAACACTGAGAGATGCTTTAGAGGCTATGCAGAGCGACGAGGTTGTTCACAAGGCACTTGGAAGCCACATATTCGATGCCTTCATAGATTACAAGACTAATGATTGGAACCAGTTCTGCCTCTATGTCACTCCGTGGGAAATAATGAAATACCTAGACTATTAAAATGTAGAATATGGAGAGGTGAATAAGCATGAAAGCATACCTG
>CAZJLG010000041.1:0-8911 GCA_964546665.1 uncultured Candidatus Bathyarchaeia archaeon | reverse complement strand
TATGTCATCGCAATTGTGCTTTTGGCGTTTTCTTTCTCCTATGTCAAAGTCAGCAGTTTGGGGGATATTTTGGCAGTTCTTCCCACAGTCTTTGCCACAAGCATCGTTGTAGGGTTCGCCAAATCCTTCGTCACAATAACCTATGCTAGGCGGCGTGGGGTCTGGACTGAGTTCAAGCTCTGGTATTTTGGTCTTGCTATATTCATTATCACAACCTTTGCGTTCAGGGTTCCCTTCTCTTCTCCCACTCGAAACGTTAGCCACGCGCCAAAAATGACCAAGCAACTGAGCGCCACGCTTTCAATTTTCTCGATAGGGATGTCCTTAGCGTTTGCAGGACTGTTCTTCTCCCTGCTACTAACTGGCAACGAAGTTATAGGTGGAACAGGATTGGCAATGTGCCTGATATCCGCTTTCTTCGACACTTTCCCGATTGCCCCGCTGTACGGCAGAAAAATCTTCGACTACAGCAAACCCGTTTGGGCAACGCTGTTCGTGGCGACTTTGGCTTTGTACGCTGGTTGGTTGTTTCTTATATGAAAAATTGAAAGCGACAATCTTCTTTAGAACGTCATTTATTTTGGTTAAAAAGAAGCCCGACCCTAGTGGTACAAGGAAAAAGGCAAAACGTTTCACCATGTAATGGATATCTTTACTGAACTGTTAGTTGAAGTTTTTTACAGCCTGCTCGACAAAACAAAAAGTGAAATGTATAAATAACAAGATGATACAGGAAAATATTAATGAGCATCGCTAGGTTTTCGGCGGATTTTCAGCCAAACAGACTCGTGAGAGACCAAGAACCGAAGGCAGAAGAAGAGCTGCCGATGGTGGAGAGTTACCGTTTAAGGATTGATGAGGCTGAAGGTTTCAGCGGAGTTTGGGAACTAGTAAAAGAAACCGTCAAAGCTACTTTAGGCGAACACAGATTGGGCATGCTGCTCTTTCTGGACGATTTGCCGCTACATCTAGGCGCATATCATCAGGTGGGAACAAACAACATAGTTCTGAACCGAAACCTGCTCAACATAGTTGAAACTGTAACAAAATCGAAGAAGCTCGTCAACGCCTTCGTCTACAGCATCTTAACCCACGAATACCTCCACGCTCTGGGGCACATCTCAGAGTCTGAAGTCCATTCCCTCGTCTATGACGTATCAAAACGGTGCTTCGGAGAAGACCACATAGTCACAACATTAGCTGAAAAAACTCCTTGGGCACTCCTCAAAGGAATCCCACTAAAAGGCGTAAACCTACCAAAAAAAGACATGGAACTAATAAAAGACCTAGAGAAGCCAAACCAAAGATACATCATCTAACAGCTAACCGATCACTCAAACCTGTTTCTCCAGAAAATCCAGGATTACCTTCAAAATACTTTGCGTCACTTCAGCTTTTCCTTTGTCGCCGTCAACAGGGACAAGCTGTCCGTTTTCCACATATCTCATGTAAACTTTCTGGACTTTCCGCTGAGTCTCAAGCCGCTCCATAACAGACTTCTTTCGCCTGATTCTCTTCACCACAACCTCAGGCGGCACATCAATGTAAATCGCCAAATCTGCGGGAAGAGCCATCCTGTTAATTTCTTCGATCCATTCAATGTCCAGCCCTGCTGCCCCCTGATACGCAAGAGACGAGTACACGCACCTATCCGAAATCACAATCTTTCCCGCCTCCAGCGCAGGCTTCACGTCCTTCTCTAGATGCTCAACACGGTCAAGTGCAAAAAGAAGAGCCTCCACAACCCGTGGGACACGTTTTTTTCCCTGCAGAACAGTGGAGCGTATGAAGGTTCCCAGGTCTCCTGTGCTTGGCTCAGTGGTGTATATGGCGTCGAATCCTTGCTCTTGCAGGTTTCGCACAATCCTGTGGGCATGAGTTGTTTTTCCGCTTCCATCCAGCCCTTCGATGCAGATGAAAAATCCTTTCTTCTTCACCGTAACTTTCAGCCTCACCCATTAAATGATCGATTAACTTAAATAATGATGCCTAAGATGAAAGCTGAGGAGAAAAGTTCCCTATGCGGCGACACTGGGGGGAGATCAAGGATCCTGTTCACGGATATGTTTACATCACCCAAGCAGAGAAGCCGCTTATCGACTCCTATCCAGTTCAGAGGCTCCGACGATTAAGGCAACTAGCTGGATCAGAGTTTGTGTATTCAGGAGCAAACCACACCCGCTTCGAACACTCCATCGGAGTCATGTACTTGGCGGGCAAATTAACAGAAAACCAGAACCTTTCTCAGCTTCTTTCAGAAGAAGAAATCCAGATCGTTAGAATGGCTGCGCTTCTTCATGATGTGGGTCACGGACCCTTCTCCCATGTTTTTGAGCATCTTCTAGTCAAGTTTCTGAAAAAAACTCACGAAGACATGACCCGATGGATTATCCAAAAATCTGAGTTACAGGACATCATCAGCGGCCTAGGATATGATGCAGATGCGGTGGCGAAGCTTGCGGTTGGGGAACTGCGGAGCCCAGGAAAGGCGTTTTTGGATCAGATTATCCAGAGCGCTGTGGATGTTGACAAGCTTGATTTTGTGGTGAGAGACACCTATCACACTGGAGCAGAATATGGCTATGTTGACGTTTTTCGGCTCATTCACATGCTGGATGTTCTTGGCGAAAACCTTGCTGTTGACGTGGGAGCCCTCTCAGCCCTTGAATCTTTTGTGTTGGCGCGACTGGAGTCATTCCGAAGCATCTACTTTCATCGTGTGGGAAGAGCCGCTCAGATAATGCTTGCCACGGCAATGGAAGCCGCAAACGAGGAACTGGGCTTGGTAAAGTTTGATTCTCCCGAGGAGTATCTTGCCTTTGATGACTACACTGTTTGGACCATGCTGAAAGAATGCAAAAAGTCTAGACCCATCATTGATGATTTGGAGAGGCGTAAGCTCCTCAAGTGCGCCTATGACAAAGCCTTCTATGCTCGGGAGAAGATGGTGCCCAGCATCTTCAGTGTCGACGAGGTTCGGGAGCAGATGAGAAACAAGATTGCGTCAGAGGCAGGAGTGGAGCCAGAATCTATAGTGATTGACGTGCCGACCGTGCCTTCGGTGCCTTATCATCATTCTGATTTGCTTGAGCCGATGGAGATACCCGTCTTCCAGAAGACCAGAACAGGAGAAAAGATTCCTTTGCGGCTAAGCGACATATCCTCGGTTTTTGATGTTCTGAAGGGATTCATTAACATTCTCAGAGTCTACACAGACGAAAAATATGTGGACAAAGTTAGCGTTGCAGCAGCAGATGTTATCGGCGGGACTCCTTCTTCTGCGAAGATATCTTTCTGATGAGAAAGATTAAAACGTAAGTATGTTTTATGTGGGTTGATGTTCTGTCTTGGGCTCCGGTAGTATAGTCCGGTTAAGTATTCCGGCCTTTCGAGCCGGAGACCCGGGTTCGAATCCCGGCCGGAGCACCAAAAACATCTTCTTACTTTGCTAACTTTTCAGAAGGGGTTAGATAGTGTTACTATTCACATCTCTTGAGGTAGATCGGTTCGTCTAATCCGCAAGTCTTTCCACAGGATTGCAGAAGCCTGTAGTATGCCCTTCTTGCGGCTATTCGTCTCCTGCCTTTCAAATAAACAATCTCTTTTTCCATCAGATCGACTTGGCATTTGATCGCGTCTTTTCTTTCATTGTTGGACAAATTGTTTCCCAGTTATGGTGCCATATTTTAAGTGCTGACTCTTAGACGCATCCGCCACAGTTTACGCATCCGCCCATGATACCTCTGCACCAGATGGGCAGTGGCTCTCGGTGCGCATGTTCTCTATGTTGTTTAAACTCTTCTTCAGTTTTGAAGGATTTTTCGCAGCACTCAAATTTTTGCTTTTGCATCTCTTTTCACTAAAAGTATAGTTAGGGTCGTCTGATTAGAAGTTTACACCGTTAATGGGAGAGTTTTGTGGATGATTGTCACATGAAATGTTACCAATCAATGGAATCATCAACAATGTTTTTCTACTTCAGCTAACCAGTTACACAAAAAGTAACCACTGTCCACAGAAAAGATGACAAGAAGTAAATTCGCTCCACAAACAGATAACCAAAAGCAGCACTTATGGGCGCCAATATTAACAAACAGTAAGATTTTTCTCTAAAGTAAGAACGGAACGTAACAACATACATTCGGATCGGTTAGTAACTAAAATGATGACTATTGGAGGGTGGGCGGTGGTGGCGGGTTTTCTCGTGCAAGCATTGAATAATACAGGCAAGTTAAAGCGATTGGAAAAATTGGAGCTAAAAAGGCAGCTGCCACATTCGTGACGAGTGAACTGACGATTAGGGGAACAGAAAGATATGAGACCACTGCATTCACTACACCGAGAGGGAAGCCAACAATAATGCCAGCAATCAACAGTATAACGAAGGTGTTTGCCCATCGCTGACTTACAAGCAGTCTGCTTCGTCCCAGACTTTCAAAGATGCCTTTTTGCTCAATGATTATTGCGGGAATTACTAGCGAAAACATTATGGCGATGATTACGCCGGGCACGATAAAAAGTAGCATTCCAGCAACTACCAAAATTCCTACAACAAGCTGGGCAGGAAGCAGCCAAGGAAGCTTAGATAGTGTGTAGCTGAAGCTTGCGCCGAGGTTTGAGGTGCCTGTCTCTAGGTGGTCAGAGGCGTTTTTTGTGGCAATACCATACACTATGGAGTTCAGTATCCAGGATACCAGCCCTGACAAAACAACCAGCACAATTACTGTTGAAATCAGCGAGGAAAACCATGGACCTAGTACGTCGTAAACATAGGTTGGGTCCGGGTTTGTTGGGATAACTGGGGGCTCAGGTATAGGAAAATATGATGTTGCGACGTAGGTGCATAGGCCAGTGATTATTGCTGAAATAAGAAAGGGTGCGAAAAACTGCAGAAACTTGGAGCCGTAAAGGTTGAAGGTTAACGAAAAGATTTCCCCGAAGGACAATTCGCGCGAAGGCTTTTCAACAGTCAAACGTTATTCCTCTATTGATTATTTCACGGAATTTGTATTTAAGTCTGAACAAAAAAGAGGAAAAAATTCGGTAATTCAGGACTATTTGAAGCTGAACCGGAGCAGCAAACAGTGTTATCTACGTGTTTTCTGAAAAAATACTGTTTTCAACAATGTACCTCTATTAGGAGGCTAATATGGTTGGTTTTCTGTGCAGTTTTGGTCAATGAACTGTTTTTGTACCTCAACAACGTCTGCGCTGTCCTTGACTGCTGCGTAGCCGTCCAGAAGCTCCCTGTTTAAGATGATGAACTGGGGTCCCCACTTAAATTTGGACAGAAGCTGCTCTGCTTGTTCACGGAAGCCAGTAATGTAGAGGGCTGCAGCTAAAGCCTCCACTGTGCTAAGTTTGGTGGGAACGCCAAAATTTACGGGATTCGCCGCCACCAAGTAGGGCAAACAACGGGAAACCCAACTGGATGAATCGCCGAAAACTTCTTTTGCGTGTACCCAGCTGCAGTCCAGGGCGGATAAGCCCCTCTTTTTTAATCGTTCTTTGTCTCCGGGAGAGAAAGCCTTTGGCGAGAAGGGATTCAGGAGTATAGCTCCCCTGGGCAGCTCGCGGACTCTGTGAACCACATGAACCAGATTGTGGCGTTTAAGCTTCAGTGTGCTGCATTTCTTTGGGTCACACTGCTTGGCATGGTACACCGTGACTGATACTGGGTTAGGAGGCACTCCTTTGCAGCTCCAGATGGCACATAGGATCATCCATCACGTGAGGAATCCACTCAAGAAGGTCTGTGGGAAGCATGTGATAGCCCTTTTCGGCTGCCACAAAATCGCCTGCCGCACCGTTAACGAAAGCTCCCGCCGCCGCAGCCCTGAAGGGGTTAGCTCCCATAGCCAACAAGCCCCCAACTAAGCCAGAGAGAACATCGCCTGTTCCGCCAACAGTCATTCCAGCGTTTCCGGTGAAATTAAATTTAGTTCGCTCCCCATCCGAAACTATGTCAGCAGGTCCTTTGAGCAGTATGGTTGCCCCCAGCTTCCAGGCACTCCGCCGAACCTGCTCTGCCTTCTCCCCCAGCTTGTCGGGCAGCTTGTCTCCAGTCAGAATCTCGTATTCTCTGGCGTGAGGAGTCAACACCATAGGCAACTCGACCCTCCGTTTGAACTCCGAGAAGGCTTTCAGCCCATCAGCATCCAGAAGCAACGGCGTCCCCTTTTCCTCCAACTGCTCAATAATCAGTCTGGTAGCCTCCTTAGTTTCGCTGTTTAGCCCCAACCCAGGACCCAAAACAACCGCAGTAGCCGAATCCAACTGCTCCCCAAGCTTAGACAAAATGCCCGGGTTCAGATGCTTTCCCTTCAACTTTAGTGTAATCAGCGCTGGAGACATGGCAGATATTACTGCTGCGGTTTTTTCTGGAGCAGCCACAGTAACAATGTCAACTCCTGTGCGCAGAGCAGCCATAGCAGCCAATGCTGGTGCGCCCGAGAAAACGGTGCTTCCTCCGATCACGAGGAGTCTGCCGAAGGCTCCCTTGTGGGCTTCTGGACTGCGAAGCTCAACCGCCAAGGTGACGTCGCCAGGACCCACAAAATGTTCAAGCTCGTAGGGCAAGCCTATGTTCTTCACCACAACTTCTCCAGCGTATTCCTCTGCTTTGGCGAGCCCTGGCTTCGCCTTGTAGAAGGTGACTGTCAGGTTCGCCTTTACTGCAGTACCCAACACTTCGCCCGTGTCAGAGTTAATTCCTGTGGGAACATCCACAGCAACACGAAAAGCATTCATCTCGTTGATTTTTTCTACTAACTGCTTGATTGGTGGACGGAGTTTGCCGGTTAAGCCTATTCCAAGCAGGGCATCCACGGCAACGTCAGCTTTAACATCAGGGATGAGCGTGGAGTCTTTGATTTCGGTTATTGGGATAACGGTTTTGAGGTGCTGCAGGGCAACCCAGTTCTGTTTTGCTGACTCATGAGCAATGTTTGAGGCTCGTGCTGCAAGGATGACTTCAACTTTGAAGCCGTAGCATGTGAGGTAACGTGCTGCAACAAAGCCGTCGCCTCCGTTTCCTCCTGAACCACAAAAAATCGCTACCCGAGTTTTCTTAGGCGAAAACCGTGCGGCAATCTCCTCTGCAACATTTCTTCCAGCAGTCTCCATAAGCTGCAGCAGCGAAACTCCGTAATATTCAGCGTTTGCTTCAACGGCGCGCATTTCAGGAGTGCTTATTGTCTCATGGTCCATCCAGCTCAAACCCCACATATACTAGAGGCTAGAGCACTTTGGGTTTATTGTTCTTTCTCTTTTTTCAGAAAAGCAAGAAAACGCAAAAACATTGAATGGCTTGTTGTTTGCGGAGTAGAGAGCGTCTTTAGCTGTTTGGTGTGCATTCTTCTTGGTTGTCTAGCCAGCTGAATTTTTTGTGCAGGGCTTTCTGGTAGTATTGTTTCCAGTCATACTCCACTTTTTTGCCCCACTCATAGTAGATTCTGGGGTCAATGTAGCTCTTCAGGGAGGTTGAAAGGTTGTAGTCCCGCGTCTCCTTCTGAACCTCTATCTTGATCTGCTGCTTTTCCAACGCAGACACATCCCGCCGTTTACGCTTCTCCAAGCTTTGCTTCATCTTTTCCATCCGCTCCGCCTGTTTAACCTTCATATCTCTCATGCGCTGTTTTTGATTGGCTACAGCTTCCTGCCTAGTTTTGACCCGCTTCTTCAAAACAGAAACATCCTTGCCCTGCGCCTCTTGTTCTTCCAGCTGATGCATAGCTTGGTCCCGTTTCTCCTCAGCCGCCCTCAGCCGTTCCTCCTGCCGCGCCAACCGCTCCTCATGCTTTTTTGTCCAATCTTTCATTCTCTGCTTGATTTTGGCTTCAGCAGTCTTTGCCCGATTCTGGATAACCTTAAGGCGGTCCTGCTTCTTTTCCAAAGACGACTTCCACGTTTTCGAGATTGTGCGCTTGTGGTTGCAGACTTTGGCGGCTTCAAGATTTGCCATCGTAGCAACATACTTTTTCTTGTATTCAGGCGCTTCTGCTTCAACTGGAGTCTTGTCAAGCTTCGTTTGAACCGCATCAGAGGCGTAGAGAGTGCGGAAAACCTTGGCTGAGAGCCCAGTCATAACCTCGTCAAGAAACGTGCTTACCGCGCTGGAGCCCACCCCATCAAAGAGCGCAGACTCGGTGTTCGCGGAGAATTCATCCAGGTTCTTGATTACCTGTTCTGAAAGTTTTGTGGTGAAAATGTGGGGCACACTGTCTTTTCCCAAAAAATTGAAGGACACGGTTCCGTCGCCGTTGATGGTGATGTGTTCCTTCCGAAGCGTCGAAGCGCCCACAGTGTCTGCCTCGTCAGGGTCTTTTTCGTCGCCAACACGTATCTTCAGCTTATCGATAAGATAGCAGACTGTCGCAGTTTTTCTCCGCTTCAGGTCATCCGACTCAAGATTCTTCTGGATATGCCGTTTCACTAGAGGAAGCTTTTTGCGGAATTCTACTGCCTTATCAAACTTTTCTATCTCTTTCTGCTGCTTGAAACTGCATGAATCAGAAAACCAGACATACTTCATTTTTTCGCTGAGCTTATCTTGCCAACGGGCAATCCAGATGGCTTCGGGCTCCCAAACAATCTCTTTCCAGTTGCCTTCTGGGCGGGGCGCGTCAGGCGAAAGATTCAATATTATATCCGCTTTGGATGGCCCCTCTTTCCAGCTTCCACGCATCGGATGTTTTCCTCGACCCATAAAGATGGAGCTGGGCTCTGCAACATAGTTGCCTAGTTCCATTCGTTCGCCGTCAACATAGGCGTAACCGTATCGTTCTTTGTTTGCTTCTCTAACCTCTTTTCGTTGAGCAGCCAACAGTTTCTTCTCTTCTTTGGGAAGATTCTTTTTGTATTCTCGTTCCTCTTCCACAAGAGAAATTATCTCCGAGTAGTCAACGTCTCC
>CAZJLG010000040.1:0-9152 GCA_964546665.1 uncultured Candidatus Bathyarchaeia archaeon | reverse complement strand
ATAAGACCTAACGACACTTGGAAAGGTCGATCAATAAAGCTCTCGCACTATATTGACCTGCACAAGCGTCACTATGGAAGAATGCCAAAGGACATTCATAGGTTCGTGCGCACAATGGCTGATGTGCCAATGACCATGAAGGATGAAATCAAAGACATATTGGACGCTAAGGGCTGGAAAGAATCAGTTATTCCGGACCCCACAATGCTTCCAAGAATGATCAGGAAAAAGAAGGAGTGATGAATGATGTCATGTGAACCTTGGCAATGTGCAGAAATAGCTGCCACAAAGAAAGCAAACCCCATAAACAAACCTGATGTAGCAGTTGCACTGATAAAGCGGGCTGCCCGCCCAATTCTTGTTGTGGGCAGCAACGCCACAGAACGTTCTCTAGAAGGGAAACTATTAATTGACTATCTGATAGACTTCGCCAGAGCATCAAACGTTCAGGTGGTTGCAACAGCTCATATGGTTGCCGAATTCCTAAAAAGAGGTTATGAACCCGCTGACTTCATGTCTGCTATGGACATCGGCAATCGCCTTGTTGATTCAACTTGGCAAGGAATAGACGGCAAAGGACACCCTGACTTGGCAATGTTTGTGGCACTTCCATACTATATGGAGTCTCTGATTTTGTCTGGACTGAAACATTTTGCCCCTGACCTTAAGACAATGACTTTGGATAATCTATTTCACGCACATGCCAGCTGGTCATTTCCAAATGCACCAGCGAAAACGTGGGCGGAAAATCTCACAGTCATGACTTCAAAATTTAAAGGAGAAAAATAAAATGTCAATGTTTGAAGACATCCCAGTGGATGTTGGAGTAATCTATGAAGGAGAAAGAATCCGACGAAATAACATGCAAATAGAACTAGGAGGACCCAAACAGGAAGCAAAGTTTGAGCTAGTGCGCGCAAAGAAGATGGATGAAGTCGAAGACGAAAAAGTAACCATCATTGGACCCGACCTCAAAGATTTGCCAGAAGGCGGTAACGTTCCTTTCGGCATCCTCGTAGAGGTTGCAGGCAAAGACATCGAAGAAGATCTTGAAGGTGTAGTAGAACGTCGTATCCACGAATACTGCAACTTTGTTGAGGGAATCATGCACCTGAACCAGCGCTATGACATTTGGATACGTGTCAGCAAGAAATCCTTCCAGAAAGGACTAAATTCCTTCACTTATGTTGGAAAAGTTTTGGCAAGACTTTACAAGAGCGAGCTGCCCTTCATAGAGAAAATTCAAATCACCTTCATAACTGACCCAGTGAAGGTCAAAGAAATATATGACCAAGCAATGGAAATTTATGATGCCCGAGACGCGAAAGCGAGAGGAATGAAAGACGACGAAGTTGACACATTCTACGGCTGCACCCTGTGTCAATCCTTTGCGCCAACCCACATGTGCGTAATCACTCCCCAACGATACTCAAACTGTGGCTCCATCAGCTGGTTCGACGGCAGAGCCTCTGCACAGGTTGACCCAAAAGGCCCAGTTTTTGCTATCGAAAAAGGAAAAATGCTTGATGCAGACAAGGGAGAATGGACTGGAATCAACGAATCCATCAAACAGAAGACCTTGGGCGCAGTTGACAGAGTTTGGATGTACACAGGTTTTGGCTATCCACACACCTCCTGCGGCTGTTTCGAAGCTATGGCATTCTACATACCTGAAGTAGAGGGCTACGGCATAGTTGACCGCGGATTCAAAGACGTAACCGTGAACGGGCTGCCCTTCTCGACGCTAGCTGACTCTGGCGCTGGAGGCAGACAAGTAGACGGCTTCCACGGAATATCCATCGAATACATGAGGTCACCCAAGTTCCTAGAAGCTGACGGAGGCTGGAATCGCATAGTTTGGATGCCCCAAAGCGTTAAGGAACGCGTCAAAGATTTCATGCCTAAAGAAGCTATCGAAAACGTGGCAACAGAAAACGATGCAAAAACGGTTGATGAACTAAAGGTTTTCCTGAAACAGAAGAATCACCCTGTTGTCCAAAGATGGAAGGCAGAGGAACCTGAAGAGGCACCTGCAGCGGAAGGCGAAGAAGCCGCAGAAGCTACGGTGTTTCCAGTTTCATCAGCAACAGTTGCCGCTGGCGGATTCAAGATAATCTTCAAGAACGCCAAAATCCACGCAGAAAAAGTAATCATCAAACGGGACAAACCAAAAAGGTGAAAACCGTGTCAAAAAGGGCGGAAAAAGATTCTGACATTAAACTTCCCCCCGAAATATTGGACCTCCTCACCGCTACTGGTGAGCTTGAGCTTGAAGACGTCGACATAGAAGTAGATGAACTGGAGTTTGCGTATCTACCAGGATTTCTGCCCGCTGTCAAACGAATGGTCGCTGCCAAAGCCAAGCCCGCATCGCTTTTGGATGCGCCGTTTTCGCCTCCTGTGCGGAAGTATCCTGGACAAATCGTTGAGGTCACGCTTGGAGCCACAAAAAGCAAAGGCGGAAGCCGCGGAAACTCTGTCACTATTGGCGGAGAAAAGTCTCCAGCTTTCTACACTTTCGAGAATCCTACACCTAACTCGCCAGTAATCTCTCTTGACGTTTTCGACCAGAAAGTGCCCATTCCCAAAGCGGTTAGAACCAACTTCAATGATGCCTTGGAAGACCCTGTTTCGTGGGCAAAATTTGCTGTTGACAAGTTTGGAGCACAAATGATTACGCTTCATCTGGTCAGCATTGACCCACTGAACCCGAAGCCTTCAACACCTGCCGAAGCCGCAAAAACTGTTGAAGATGTTCTTCAGGCAGTTGATGTGCCGCTTGTAGTCGGCGGATGTGGTGACCCCCAGAAAGACTTGGCTGTCTTTGAGAAAGTAACTGCCGCAGCTGAGGGAGAACGACTCTTAATCAGCACAGTCACCTTGGACATGGACATAGAAAAGTCTGCTAAACTAATCAAGCAGTATGGTCACGTTGCTCTGGCTTTCTCTCCAATGGACCTGAATCAGGCAAGAGAACTGAACAGGCGTCTTCTCGAATATCTTCCCAGCGAACAAATAATCATGGACACCACAACAGCCGCTCTAGGCTACGGCCTTGACTACGCCTACAGCATCATGGAACGTGCACGATTAGCTGGCTTGATGGGAGACCCAGAACTTCAGCAACCCATGTCGTCTGGAACAACCAACGCTTGGGCAGCAAGAGAAGCTTGGCAGAAAATGGATCCTCAATGGGGCGCCCGAGAACTTCGTGGACCTCTGTGGGAAGCTGTAACTGGATTAACCCTGTTGCTGGCTGGCGTTGACCTGTTCATGATGTTGCATCCCGCAGCAGTCAAAACACTCAGAAACACTATAACTCGATTGATGGAAAAACCGGGCACCGCAGATGCTGAAAAGTTTGCTAGCTGGGTGTCAGCGAAATTTTGAGGTGAAGGTGACATGTCAGGAAAAGAAACTAAGGGCGGAATGAAGCAACTTAGCCCAATTGACGTTTACACGCTACTTCCTAAAACAAACTGTAAAGAATGTGGAGAAGACAACTGTATGGCTTTTGCCACAAAAGTGGTGAACAGAGAAGTCAGCATAGACCAATGTCCTCCACTTTTGACGAAAAAGTTCGAAAAGAGTTACCTGAAGCTCAAGGACATGCTTAAGCCCGCCGTCAAAGAGGTGACTGTCGGCGCTGATGACAGTGAGATAAAAGTCGGCGGAAAGCTGGTCATGTATCGTCACGAGTTCACATACTTCAATCCAACAGCCATCGCCATAGACGTTACAGACGAAATGTCTGACGAAGAATTGTCTGAACGCGTAAAGAAGACCCAGGAATTCTCTTACATCTACATCGGCAACGACCTGAAGCTACAGATGATTGCAATTCGTTCCACTTCCGGCGACGCCGACAAATTCAAAGCCACAGTTAAGAAAGTCTCAGAAATAACTAAGCTGCCACTGATTCTGTGCTCCACTGACTCCTCAGTCATGGAAGCTGGTTTGATGGCTATTCCTAAAGCTCGACCACTGATCTACGCCGCCACAAAGGATAACTGGAAAGAAATGGCTGAACTGGCACTGATGTATAGCTGCCCTTTGGCTGTTTCTGCTCCAAACGACCTTGACCTCCTCAAATCCATGGTTAAGACGATGAAGGAGTACGGCATCGAAGACCTTGTATTAGACCCCGGCACCTTCACCAGCACAGGTCTTGGAGACACAATAAACAATTTCACCATGCTTCGTCGAGCTGCATGCGAAATGGGCGATGAAATGGTGGGCTATCCTCTAATTGGAACTCCCATTACTGCTTGGACTGAAGATGCAAGCTCAGCGACATTGAATGCATGGAAAGAGGCACAGGTTGCCTCCATGCTTGTAACACGGTTCGCAGACATCCTGATTATGCATGGCACCGAAGGCTGGGCTCTTCTCCCGCTGACTGTGCTAAGGCAGAACATCTACACTGACCCCAGAAAGCCCGTTGCTGTAAAACCTGGATTAAGAATCATCGGAACTCCTGACGAAAACTCTCCTGTGCTGATGACATCAAACTTTGCGTTGACCTACTACACTGTAGAACAAGACGTAGAATCCACGGGCAAGTCTGCATACCTTCTTGTCGTCGACTCTGAAGGCACAGCTATAGACAGTGGAGTGGCTGGCAGAAAACTGACCGCGGAAACTGTTGCAGACGCTATCAAAGAAAGCAAGATCGAAGAGAAGGTAAAACACCGAAAACTGATAATCCCTGGAAAAGCGGCACGAATCAGCGGAGAAATAGAGGAGCTTTCGAACTGGCAAGTTCTGGTGGGACCACAAGACTCTTCGGGTATACCTAAATTCCTTCAAGAGAAGTGGAAGTAACTTTCCACCTCACTTACCTTTTTGTTTCTTTTTATTGTTTGTTTTCTGGCTTTGTTAAGCAGGCTTATCTAACAATCTTGCAGAGCAATTTTGTGCTAACGCACTTTTCTAAGGGTTTATCCGACTAAATACATAATATTCTATAGGAAGAACCAAACTCTAGAACAGTAAAGCATCGGAGGGGATACGGGTTGCCCAACAAAAAGAGCGAGGAATCAAGTGTGAACATTTACGATCTCCTCTCCGACGATGTTTCTGAGAAAAAGGAAGAAAAGAAGAGCAGGCGTGCTGAGCTTCTGGAGTCCATTGGGGTGGAGGACCGCTTTAAAGATGGAAGCATCAATATTGATATGCGAACCTGCAGAGGAATCGAATGCAACTTATGCGTGAAAGCCTGCCCCACCAACGCCCTCTACTGGAAGGCTGGAGAAATCGGAATCGAAGAAGACCTGTGCATCCACTGTACCGCATGTGTGCTCAACTGCTGCGTAGACAACTGCATCAAAGTCACCAGAAAGCGTCCAGAGGGCAAAACAGAAACCTTCAGCACACCAAAGGAGGCACTGGAAATAAACCGCAAGATAGCTGCCGAAAAAAAGCGGGAACGTGTGAAGTCTCTCTTCGATAATCCTGATGAATACTGCCCAAACAAATAGGGCAGCTCAGTTTCTTCGAGTTAAGATATTTTAGAATCAAGCATTTTTCTTCTGCGGTCCTCTCCGGGCTTCACTGTGTCTTCAACCATCTTGAATTGTCTCTCGTAAATGTGGCAGTTCTTGCTGTGAAAGATGAGTTTGCCTGTTTTGATGCATAGGTTTCCCCGCCTGTTAATCTCTGAAACCAGAGCTTCGTTGAATATCTGGATTCCCGCAATGTTGGCGGGCAGCCCTGCGTAGGCATCCCACGACCGGAAGTAGCATGTTAAGTTTAGTTTATTATCCAAGATTTCGGTGTCTATTAAACTTAAACAGGGAGGCTCATGCTTTTTATGATGTGTTATGCTCTTTTTGATGTCTTCAGGTAGCCGAATCACAAAGGTCACTTGCCTGTCTCTGCGCTCTTCCACGTACCTCTTTATGGCTTCTTCCACCTGATCCACTGGCTCTCTCATTCGGCTCCCGTACGTGTATGTTTCGTCTTCTATTGCTCCAGACCACAGATACTTCAAAGCGTACCAGTTAACATACTTCATGTCGCAGGGAGCCATGAAATCGACTAGAGGACGATTCTCGGGATTGGTTATCTCAATGCTTACATTCAGCTTTTTGGTCTCAGAAACTTCAGAGCCGTAACCGACCTCAAAACGGTCTCCGTTGTACCAGATTTCATGCAGAACCTTGTACCAAGCATCTGGGCAATCAAAAGCTTTAACCACAACATACCTCAAGACGGACCCTCTGCTTACCAATTATCATGCAACTCTTATAATTGCTTTTCACCACGTCGCATGTGGATGTGTGACAAAAAATCAAAGTAAAAAAGATTGAATATCGAAAATAGACCTTGGCTGATAGCTTAGTATCTATTTCTTCTCGGGGGTCTTCGTTTAGCGTAGCATTCTCTGCAGTATACAGGTCTGTCCGGATCAGGCTTGAATGGAACTTGACACTTTTGTCCACATTCAGCGCAGACTGCATCGTGCATTTCTCTTGGTCTTCCATAAGACATTTAGATTGCACCTCCTATCCGTTAAGAGAATCAGTTTCTTCAGAACACTAATTCTAAAAATTCTTATCTTAAAGTTGCTTATAAATTTGTGCACAAAAATCCGAAAAGAGGATTACAACTTTGAATCAGTTGAATGGCGCTGAGTTCTTCGGCAGTTCAGAACTTATGTTTTTATCGGAACATTGTTTCCGCATTTTTTACATTTAACGGTAGAACCGGTCACGGAAATTAACCTGAAGGGCGTCATGCGTCCACATTTTTGGCATTTAGCAAACCGAAGTCTTCCACGGTCTTTATTGTGGATGCTTTCAAGCAACGCCGTGAATATGTTATAATCTGGTTGCTGTGGGATTTCCATCAAGTGTCACCTCGCCAAAATCGGGGCTTCAGTAGGCTCTTGTGATGTGAGGAGGGTGCTCATTTCCATGTAGTTTTCGATGTAAAGATTGCCTTTAGCCGTTGTCTCATAAAACTTCTGTCCATCTATTACGTTTACTTTCAGGAATTTCATTTTAGTCAGGAATGAAAGATATTCATTAAGTTGGCTGAAACTCAAATTTGCTCTGTACATTATCCGAGTCTTCAGTTGGCTTCCTTTAGCTATTTCCATTATTTCCGCCATTATGCGTAATCGGTCTCTTCGGTCCCAAAGTGTTTGTGCATTACTGTTTTTCAAGATAAGTCCTCTTTAATCCAGTTCAGTACGCTTCTTCTGTACATTTATGCCTAAATACTGTGTTTCCTCGCCGAGCATATTACAGCAAACAGAATATTACAATGGAGCCTAAATGATTCCTAGATGCTCAAGGAGTATTTTTAGTCCTATAGCCAACAAAATTAGACCACCTAATGATTCAACTTTGCTTTTTAGAAAGCGTCCAAATCTGCCTCCAAGATAGACTCCAAAAAATGACAGCGAAAACGTGACAATTCCTGTTACGATTGCGGGAATCAGGATTGAAATGTTCAGAAGAGAAAGGCTCAGACCAACAGCTAGGGCGTCAATGCTGGTGGCGACCG
The DNA here is from genome assembly GCA_964546665.1 of uncultured Candidatus Bathyarchaeia archaeon. GTDB lineage: Archaea > Thermoproteota > Bathyarchaeia > Bathyarchaeales > Bathyarchaeaceae > Bathyarchaeum. Next base: position 1,640 of record CAZJLG010000040.1, on the reverse strand, counting down.
ATAATATTAGCAGGACTTTGATGCTGAGAGAGCTGACGAGCCTGTTGGGTTCGTTTTTGAGTGATTCGTAAATCATTTTGGAACCAATGAATGCTAGAAGAAAAAATGCAACCCAGTGGTCATAGTTTGCAATCAGGTCCATGATATGTACGCCTGCGAGCCATCCAATTATGGCCATGATTCCTTGAAAGAATCCGAAGAAAGCAGCTATTTTGAGGGCTTTGGCAATTTGGAATGTTTTGGTTGATAACCCGTTTGCTATGGCTACCGAAAACGAGTCCATCGCTAATCCTAAGGCAATCAGCAGTATTGTTATGTCCATTGCGTGGTCACTTTGGAAAAGGAAGATGCACCTAAAAGCATTTCTGAGCCAAAATTAGACACAAAAACTATGCTTTTTCTATCCCTGCCACTAGGGTCATAGCGAATACTGACGTTCCGGTTTATGAAAGAAATTATGCCCTGTCTATTTTACCGAGACAGAAGGTTTTGTTTTATACGATATACCTGTATGCCTCATACTTTCCTGCGGTTGTACTGTTTCTGATGACCCTAACTATGTCTCCCGGCTTGCCGCCCACAGCTATTATGGCAGGGTCGGAAGCGTTGATTCGAGGCAACTGGTAAGCCTGCACTTTGTACTCTTCCAGAAACTCTTCTTTCTCCTCGGTCGTAAGAAGTTCATGCTTTGACACAAAATCGTGGTCAAAAATCTGGAATGACGGAAAGATTTTGGGAATCAATTCTATTCCGCTTTGTTTAGCGCGGGTCTTAGCGGTGTGGGTGTACTTTCCGATTGTGGTGATGATTCCTTTCTCAACTTTGTCGTCGTCCATGGCTTTTTTGAGTTGCGTAACGTATGCAACGCCCACTGTTCCGTCAGTGGTGACGGCCCAAATGATTGCCTTTTTGCCATCCTTCATTTTGACGGTGTAGCTGATGGCATTCTTTATCTCTTCCTTTTTCAGCTGCTTGTAACCGCGAAGTTTTATGAGGACTTGGGTCTTCTTCTCTACCAATATTTCTTCAGAACTCAACTATTCATTCCTCACGCTAGACAGGTATTCAGAGGGAGAACCATCTGCGAACCCTTAAACTTTACGCTATTTCTGCTTGTCTAAAGTTCGGTTACCGTGATTACGGATACGGGACAGGAATCTTCTGCATCTCTGGCACTATCAATCTCCTCATCCTCGAAAACCCCCATAGACGCGTTAGCGTCGGTTTCTCCTCCAGCAACGGTTGACTTTCCATCATCGTCAGGTTCGAAATGAGATGGGTCTATACTGTAACAGGAACCGCAGGCAATGCATCCTGTACGATCAATTTCAATCTTATACTTCACTTAGAATCACCACTAGAGCTTAGTAACTTTCGCTATTGGAGCAATTAAATTTTTGCTATCCAAACAGAACAGCACAACACCCGCCATATTAGGAGCCTAATAGCAGAAGATTGTTGAAAAAATGGTTTTTTCTGTTTTTCCGCGCAAGAACTGATTTGCTGTCCAATTCTCTGAGCATATTAGCTTCCTAATAGAGGTACATTGTTGAAAACAGTATTTTTTCCTGAAAAAACCGCAGCATGAAGGGGTTAATCTTATATATCGAAAGCGGGGATAGAGTGTAAAAAATTACACA
>CAZJLG010000039.1:0-9225 GCA_964546665.1 uncultured Candidatus Bathyarchaeia archaeon | reverse complement strand
GCTTGAGACTGGTCGCAACCAATCTGGGAGTCTCTTTCAGCGAAGTTTATGGTGTAGCCACATTCTATCACCAATTTAGGCTTCAACCTCCTGGAACGTATGTAATCCAAGTTTGTATGGGAACTGGCTGCCATGCAAAAGGGAACGCAGACAACTTTGAGTACCTCAAATTGCTTCTTGACTTGAAGCCAGGTCAGCACCTCAGCAAAGACAAGGTGTTCAGTCTTGAGGCTGCAAGATGCTTCGGATGCTGTAGTTTAGCGCCCGTAATCGTGGTCACTGACAGCACTGGCAGTTACCGCCGGGTCTATGGTCACGTTGACCAGAAGGGGTTGAAGAAAATTTTGGTTGAATACCGAAAAAAAGCCAAAGAACAAGAGGAGAGTGAACCAAAACGCGAAATGATTGTTTGCCAGAAGAAATAATCAACGTAAAACCAGACTTCAAAATCAAAGTTCCCATGGCCAGCTGCACAATCGCTGCGGGAGCCAACGAAGTTCTGCTGAGCATAAACGCTGTTGTCCAATCGATGGGTTTGGATGTTGAAGTAATTCCTGTAGGCTGTATGGGACTAGATTTTATTGATCCGTGGATTGAGCTGTCAAAGAAAGATTATCCCTCTACAATTTATGCCACTGTAACGCCTGACGCTGTTGAGCAAATTATTCGCGAATACTTAGACAGAGACTACTCAAGCGCTTACGCCTTCAGGTCTGACAAGCCAAAAGGAGCAACAGTTCCTTCGTTGGACGAGCTTGATGTGTGGAAGAATCAGGTCAGATGGATATCCGGCAAATGTGGAGTAATTAATCCTGAATCAATCGACGACTACATCGCCGTTGGCGGCTACAAAGGCCTCAAAAGATCCCTGAAAATGGCGCCAGAAGAAACAATCGAAGAACTTAAGAAAGCAAACCTCAGAGGCAGAGGAGGAGCAGGTTTCCCAACATGGATAAAATGGAACATCTGCAAAGAGCAACCAGGAAACGTGAAATATGTAATCGCAAACTGTGACGAAGGTGACCCCGGAGCATTCATGAACAGGCTACTGGCAGAGTCTGACCCCCACCGAATCCTGGAAGGACTAATCATAGCAGGACACACAATCGGAGCCAACAGAGGCTTCGTGTTCGTGCGTGCAGAAAAGCCCTTGGCTGCTAAACGACTAATGAAAGCGGCTGAAGACGCCAGAGAAAAAGGATTCTTGGGCGGAAACATTCTGGGTAGCGGCTACTGCTTCGACATTGAAGTCTTCCTGAGCGCTGGCGCTTTCGTTTGTGGTGAAGAAACTGCGATGATTGCTGCAATACAGGGTGAACGAGCTAATCCCATCCAGAGACCTCCGTTTCCGGCTGTTAAGGGTCTATGGGGTATGCCAACCATAATAAACAATGTTGAGTCGCTTGCGCACGTAGCGACAATCATGGCTGAAGGCTGGGAAAAATTTGCTGCCTTGGGCACCGAGAAGAGTAAAGGAACCAAGATGTACTGTGTGACTGGCGCTGTGCAGCGGACTGGAGCCTATGAGGTGCCAATTGGAACACCGATAAAGAAGCTGCTGTATGACATCGCTGGAGGACCGCCTGAGGGAAAAGTCATCAAGGCTGTTCAGCTTGGTGGACCAAGCGGCGGCTGTGTTCCTGCAAACATGTTCGATTTGCCTATGGATTATGACAGCCTCCAGAGTGCCGGAGCGATAATGGGTTCTGGGGGTATGGTGGTGCTGGATAACACTAACTGTATGGTGGATATGGCAAGGTTCTTCCTGTCCTTCACGACTGCCGAGTCTTGTGGTAAATGTTCGGTGGGAAGGATAGGAACGCGGCTGATGTATGAGACCTTGAAGCGCATCACTACCGGCGAAGGCACTGAGGGCGACATAGAGTTACTGAAGGAAACCAGCGACGTCATGCAGAAAGCCTGCTTGTGTGCGCTGGGAAGAACCGCATCAAACCCGATACTGACAACGCTGAGATACTTCGAGAACGAATACGCTGCCCACATCAAAGCCAAGAAATGTGAAGCACTGGTCTGCAGGGCACTTGTAACCTACTGCGTAGACCCCGAGAAATGCAAAGGCTGCCACGTCTGTGTTAAAAGCTGCCCAGTTGAGGCAATTTCTGGCGAGAAAGGCTCTGCGCCTGTCATTGATCAAAGCAAGTGTATCAAATGTGGAACGTGCTTAGATGGCTGTCCCTTTGGTGCAATCGAAAAGAAGCCAGGAATAATTTGCGAGAAAACTGTGAAACTTGAGGAGGGCTGCTGCCAATGATCTTCTCAAAAATTGAACCATATGAAGAGATAATCAAAAAGTTGGACAAAAAAGAGGACAAGATTGCCATAATAAGCTGCAATACTTGTGCCAGAACCTGTGGAAATGGCGGAATAAACAAACTCAATGAGCTGGGTCTACGGCTGATACGGGATGGCTACAACGTCAGCGACGAAGCAGTTGTCCTGTATGCCTGCTCAGAGCCTATCCTTAGAGAGGCGAAGCTCAACTTAGACGCCGACGCCAACACAATCATTGTCCTCTCATGCTCCGCAGGGTGGTCCTGCTTTACGAGGAATTATCCTGACAAGAAAGTGTTGAAGGTCACAGAGGATGTCGGCTTAGTCATCACTGACACTGACCGAGAAATCTTCAAGGTGGTAATGCCCTACAAGAACCATGAATCTGAGATGGGCAAAGAGTACAGAACAAACACTGGAGAGCCGCTTGCTGGCAAAAAAATCAAACTGAGGTGTGTAGCATGATAATCTCTGTTCGTTCACTATCCTACGATGAGCTTAAACGGAACTTGAGCCGCGACGACAAGATTGTGCTATGGAGCTGCGACACGTGTGTGAAGCACTGTGGCATCGCCGGAATGGAAAAGATGACTGTGCTCGAAGAGATGCTCAAAGAAGACGGCTACAACGTCATCAACAAGGAACTCGTAAGCGAATCCTGCCAGATTAATCTCGCCAAAAAGCACAGAGCAGCCAAAGAAGACCTCTTCAAAGAAGCCACTGCCATAATCACTCTCACATGCGAACTTGGCTATCAATGTGTAAGAAACGTCTTTCCTAAAACTAAGGTAATCGGAACAGCGAAAACCTTTGGGTCAGGAAACTTCAGCAACAGAAAAGGACCAATACTGACTTCGCCTCTGCCAACCACAGGCTTAGAGCTGGACCCAGAAGGTTATACACTCAACAAGCTGGTGGAGACCTTCAATCTACAGCAAGCATTCTTTGATGCCGACAAAACCCCTAGCCCCGCGAAGATTACGATAACTGTAGACGGCAAACCTATGGAAGTGAAGAAGGACGCTAACCTGCTGGATGAATTGTTGGCTAACCGGATGAAGATTCCGCACCTCTGCTATGACTCCAGCTTGGGCTCTATTGGAGCGTGCCGGATGTGTCTAGTGAAAATCGAAGGCAAACGAGGCTTTGTTCCATCCTGCTGCACTCAGATAGAAGAGGGAATGGTTGTCACCACCGAAGACGAGGAGATTGAAAGCCTCCGAAAGTCGATTCTGCAGCTGATCGTTGCCGAATGCGGAGACGAAATACAGCAAAGCAGAGACATCCGTTTCTGGTTGCGCAGATACAAGATAACCGAAAACAGGTTCAAGCTTTCCCAGAAGGAGGAAGCCGTTGATGATTCCGATGAGGTTCTTATCCGAGACCCGAACCGCTGTATCCTGTGTGGACGCTGTGTCCGCGCCTGCGCCAACCTGTCAGGTCAGAAAGTCATCAACTTCGCCAACAGAGGAAGCGAAACCGTCACAATCACTGGACTGAATGACCCCTTCGCTAACACCGACTGCGCCCACTGTCTAGCCTGCGCCCACTACTGTCCAACAAACGCTATAACGCCGAAGGCAATCTCCAAAAAGATTACCGGGTATCCCTTCTGGACGCTGATCACTTACCCAAAGAAGATGACACGCTCAACCCGCGCAGGATAACCAAGCACCCAGTCTATCGTCAGGACATGCTCTGGGCGGAAACACCGAGTTTCCTCCTCCCTTTTTGTTTTTATATTATTGTTAGTAGCCTGTAGGCTATTCCGCCCACAAGCAGAGCTAGCAGGATTTCTATTATCGTGATTAGTAGCGATTTTTTCCAGCCGAACTCTTTGACTAAGGCGCCTATAGTAGCTACACACGGTATGTACAGCATAACCACCAACGTGAAGACCACCATCTGAACTGGTGTCATGACTTGAGCAAAGTTTGCTGTTCCAAAGAGTGTTGCAAGCATTATCAATGTCAGCTCTTTTCGTAGCACGCCGAAAATCAGTGCTATTCCTGTGACTACGGGCAATCCTAGCCAGGCAACTGTTACTGGACTCATGATGTTTGCGATAGGGGTTAGCAGGTTTGCGACTTCCGCGATTTTGATTACGAGGCTGCCTACAATTATGAGGGGAAAGGCCATAACTATGAATTCTCGTAGCCTGAACCATGTTTGCTTGGCAACCGTTTTGACGTGGGGCACTCTGTAGGCGCTCATCTCCATTATCAATTCCGTTGGTTCACCGGGCAACGCCTTGAAGGCTATTCTTCCAAGCACAAATATGATGATCAGGTTGATGATGTACAGCGCCAGCGCCCACTGGATTCCCACATGGGCTCCTACCAATCCAAGTATGATGACTGATGTTGCGGCGCAGGGAACAAGAGTTACAACGAAGGCTGTTAGTAGTCTTTCTCGTGCAGTCTCCATTATTCTGCAGCCTAGGCATCCTGGAACGTTGCAGCCGAAGCTCAGCATGACTGGGATGAAAGCTTTCCCATGTAAGCCCATTTTGTGCATTAGATTATCCATCAGAAAGGCGATTCGGCTGAGGTATCCTGAATCCTCGAATATGTACAGGATAAAGTAGAAAGGAAGAATGTAGGGCAACGCAATGGTGACTCCGCCGATGATTCCTTCTATGATTCCGCCCCAAACAAGTTCTCCAACGATTCCTGTTCCGAGAACGCTGTCAAACGCTGGCTTTAAACTGAAAAAGGTGTCGCCTAAAAGTGTAGATGTGAAGTCTCCGAAACTGAATATGGCAACAAAGACTGCGAGAACCGTTGCCAACATTATTGGGTAACCAAATATCTTATGTGTTGTTAGCGTGTGCAGTTTTTCTCTTAGCGGCGTCTTCAGGGGCTCAGTTATGGTCTGGATTTCCTCTGAAATCATGCTTGCAACATGGTACCTTTCACAGGTGACAACAGTTGGGCAGGAGTGACCATGAAGCTGCTCAAGTTCTCCCCGCATCCTCTCTGCGGCTGCCACAGTTTCAGGGCTTAATGCGCGAACCTCTTTCTCCACCTCGCTGTCTTCATCTAGAAGCTTTATTGCCGCCCATCTGGTAGGATACTTTAACTGAATTTTGCTGAGAAGTATGACGAGGTCTTCGATTCTTTCCTCAATCTCTTTTCCATACTGGGGCTTAAGAGGCTCCGTTTTCCTCTTTCCCTCGATAACATCTATCGCGGTTTCCAGCATTTGGTAGACGCCTTTTCCGCTTACGGCAACTGTTGGAACAACGGGAACACCCAGAAGCTTCTCTGCCTTCTCGATGTCAACGGTGATTCCTTTTTTCTCTGCCATGTCGACCTGGTTTAGGGCTATGATTAGGGGGGTTTCTAGTTCAAGAAGCTGCAAAGTGAAGAACAGGTTTCTTTCAAGTATAGAGGCGTCTACAACGTTTATCACTAGGTCTGGCTTTTCGGTGGCTATGTATTCTCTTGAGACCAGCTCTTCTATGGAAAACGTTGAAAGCGAGTAGATTCCTGGCAGATCGATGAAGTCTATGGTGTAGCCTTTGAAGTGGAGGGTTCCTTCGGCTTTTTCAACTGTTTTTCCTGGCCAGTTTCCGATGTGCTGATGTAGGCCTGTAAGCTGATTGAATATGACGGATTTTCCTACGTTAGCGTTTCCTGCCAACGCGATTCTAAAACGCTTGCCGCTCATCTTTCTGCATCTACTAGGATTCTGCTAGCCATTCCTCTGCCTATAGCTAATCTTGAGCCCCTAACGCTAACTTCTAAGGGTCCATTGAAGGGCGCTGACTTCACTACGGTCACTTTGGTGCCTGGAGTTAAGCCTAAGTCGTTGAGTCTTTTGGCGCATCGCTCGGTCATAAAATGCTTTTTCCAGCGTTTTTTTGCTTTGTGTTGGCACGCAGGTTCTTCTTCGAAGCTGGTGTCTGTAGCTGTTATAACTCCGCTTTCGCCGTTCTTCAATGCAGTTAAGGGCAAGTCCATCAGTTCTTCAATTCTCCTTCAATTTTCTTAACGTGGATGATTGAAGCTAATTCTCGGTCGATTGTGCAGCTTTCTTCGTCAACGTTGATTGTTAAAGAACCGCCTGGAATGTTTTTGTTTTCAACTTTTACTCGTTTTCCGAGGGTAAGGTTTAGTCTGGTGAACTGTTGCAGTGTCTCGGCTTTCTCGTCAATTATCTTGATGATGATTCCGCTTGTTTCGGCGTCAAGGTCGCTGAGAGCCACTGTTTTCTCTTCAAAGACGCCTCCACATTTTGTTGGAATCAGATTTCCGTGAGGACACCTTTTCGGGTGCCCTAAGGTTTTCTCTAATGCTTTAAGAATTTCTGGAGAGAGCGCGTGCTCTAGCTGGCAAGCTGGGTCATGCACTTTGCTCCAGTCTAGATGTAGAACGTCTGTTAGCAGTCTTTCTGCGAGGCGGTGTCTTCTCAGAACGCTTGAGGCGATTTTTCGTCCATCATCTGTTAGCGTTACTCCCTTGTATGGGGTATGGATGACGAGTCCTTTCCTTTCTAGGTTATCTATTGTGTTTGTGATTGAGCCTGGAACAACATGCAGGCTTTTGGCTAGTTCCATGGTTCTGGCGAAGCCTGTTTTCTGCTCTAGACGGTAGATTGCCTCAAGGTATTCCTCGGCTTGGTTTGAGACTTCTGCTTCAGCGTCCAATATTCCACCCGCTAAATTACGACCTCTCGTAATCCTCTGCATGTCATCACAGATAAACCTTACTGTTTGAAGACCATTTTTCGCTCAAAAAACGTTCAAACAGCCAAAAATCGCATCATACTCCTCAGTGTTTGAAGTGCTTTTCAAAGACCTGCCGAATATCTTCAAGTTGTTCCAAAATGAAGATACCATCCATGGCTGCAATTTTTTTTGTGCGCTCCACATCTTCCTTTCTTACCCGTATCTTCATTTCGCTTCCGTCTGGAAGCTCCGTGACTGTTGTGCCTTCCTTGTAGTCGCAGGGCACTATGTAAACGGGTACAAAACTTTTCAGAGACATTATTGTCGCGTTAGTCAGCAAAGTGTCCGTTATTCCCACCGCAATCTTTGCAACAGTGTTTGCTGTGGTTGGTGCAATCAGCAGAAACTCGATTTTTCCGCTCTGCATCTGAACCGCAAGAGTGGGTATGTTCGAGTTGACTTCAACCCTGATTTTGTCAAAGTTTTCCTTCAAATCGTTGGCTAATCTGTAAAAGTTCAATACTTGGTTTCCTGCCTTTGAAAGGTAAACCGTTATTCTGATGTCGTCTTGATACTGTTTTTTGATTTGTTTCATGACTTCAATTATTTCAACTAGCCTATCTCCGCTGCCTGTGATTCCCCACGCAACACGTTTCCTCGTTTTCTGCTTCTTTTCTAGGGTTTCTGCAGCCATTTTTTAATCACTTCAACTCGGCATCTTTGTTTTCGGTTTTGTTCATGGCTTCGGCGAAGCGTTTTATTGTCTTTTTCAAACTTCGGAACCCTTCCTCATCCTCTTTTACGCCCTCTAAAGTGTCTTTTGACCAGAAGTTAGCTCCCAAGTTTGCTCCGAAGGGACCGCCGCTTATGGGTATGACCCCGTTCAGGATGTAGAAGGTGTGGATTTGCTGGCTTGCCAGCTCCTGTCCTCCGATTCTGTCGCCTCCAACGGTTATAACCATGCCTATTTTTTGTTTGAAGACGTCCGGGTCTGCAGCTAAGAGCGCTCTGCACCTGTCTAGGAGAGCTTTTGTTTGGGCGCTGACTCCCCCGTTATAGACTGGAGTAGCAATTATTATTCCCTCAGCCTGTTTCAGAAGACCATAGACGATTTTCATGTCATCGTTTATTATGCATTCTTTGTGTTTCAGGCAATGGTCGCAGTGGGCGCAGAATCCAATTTTTTTGCCTCTAACAGTGAAAAACGACGTCTTGAAGCCCCTCGTCTCCAGCATGGCTAATGCTTCTCTTAAGACATGTTCTGTTGCAGCGTTTCTGGGACTCCCACATATGCCAACAATCATGATGATTCATCACTGTTCTATGTTCTCGCTTAACTCAATAAATGTTACTAACCATTCACGGAAAGGGCAACACCTAAAAGCAGGAGACAACCGAAGATGCCCATATGGAAAAGAAGCAAGCTGCACTTTTAGCCATACTTTGTGGTGTCGCCGTTTTTGGCATAAAACTCGTAGCATACTTCATTTCGAATTCTGTGGCTCTGCTTTCTGATGCCCTAGAATCTATTGTTAACATAGCGGCTTCAGGACTGATGCTGTTCTCGGTTTGTGTCTCAGAACGGGCACCAGACAGCAGCCACAAGTATGGCCACGAAAAAATCGAGGACATATCAAGCCTGATGGAAGGAATCTTAATAATTGCCGCTGCGCTTCTCATTATCAGTGCAGCAGCTGGGCGCCTCTTTGAGCCCGTTGAACTGCTCGAGCTTAACATAGCCATTGGAATATCGATATTCGCTACTGCACTGAACGCTGGGCTTTCTCTGCTGTTAATCAGAACTGCCAAGAGTTGTGGTTCATCGGCTCTTGAGGGCGACGCGAAGCATCTTTTCTCTGATGTTATCTCGACTGTGGGTGTGTGGATAGGACTTGTTGTTGCTCAGTTAACTGGCTGGAGTTTCCTAGATTCGGTGATGGCTTTTGTGGTTGCCGCTTTGATTGTGAGAATGGGCGTGGGGCTGGTTTTGAAGTCTGCAAACCGTTTGATGGATCAGTCCTGCAGAAAAGAGGAGGAGAAGATTATGGATGTTCTTGGCAGGCATTCCTACCAGTTTATTGACTTCCATGATTTGAAAACCCGGAGAAGTGGGAATCAAGTTTTTGCTGAGCTTCATCTTTCTGTTGACGGCTCCTTGAGCGTTAAAGAGGCTCATGACCTTACAGACCATTTAGAAGAAGAACTGAAAGAAGAGCAGCCAAACGTGAACCTGACAATCCATGTTGAGCCGCCCGAATAAA
>CAZJLG010000038.1:0-9905 GCA_964546665.1 uncultured Candidatus Bathyarchaeia archaeon | reverse complement strand
CTGCGATGATTACAAGCACAGAAGGATGGCTGCCAATTTTTTCCAAAGTCTTCCACCCATTCACTCAACGATTGCTAAATCTAATACGCAGTGAACGCTCTTTTTGGCGATTAAAGACGTATCAAAAAAACATATAAAAACGGTTAAGGTGCAAAATTATAGAATTATACGATAGTTTTTCTATAAGAAAAGGTCATCTAACGTAAAAGTTTTAGACAAAAAGCCAAGCAAGAATACTTTTGGTCTTAGTGAGTTGCTGCTGAAACAGTTCGGTAACGATTTCTGTTTATTGGGGAATTGTCATATTAAGTACAAGTCCAACAATGCGATTGTCGAAGCTGTAGTCATCTAGTGTTGCGTTATAACGCCATAGCTCAAAAGACAAACGGAAATAGAATCCGTTATCTTCAGAATCCCAACTTGTAGATGCATCAACAGGAAAGGATATCCCATTGATTGTAATCTCGCCAACAGATAGGCTAGAAAACGTTTTTGTAACATTGTCTACAGTCGCAACATTATCCTCAATAGCCAGGTTCTGGAATCCAAAATTTACAGGTGACTCCCACAACGCTTCATCGTCAACAATAGCTTGAAATTCGCTGAGTGTATGTAAAGAACTGGGCTTAGAAGTGTCAAAATGGAATTGTGTGCTGTTTCCAAATTTCACATAGATTCGGTAATGCTCAGAAGAGCCCATGAGATTCTTTATACAAACAAAAATGTTGTATGTCTCAGCATCGCTGACGTTAAAGGGGTAACCATCAGCAGTATGCTCAGGACCCAACAACCAAAATTCAGATAACTCTTCTGAACTAGTCTCGACATTCACAACAGATGCAAACAGAGGAGAAACAACAATCAGAGCCAATCCTAACGCAATTACCAAAAATGTGGCACGATACCGTCCAAGATTCACCAGAAACTACCTCCAACCAACACAAAACATTTTGAATATGAACCCAATAATTTTTACGCCTCTTCACTTCTACGCCTTGCACTTTTTTCAATGTTTGCCGGATAACCATTTACTACTTCTGTGTTAGGACACATCTCCTCTAGCATCACTTTTTGGTCTTCAACATAATCCAATTTTCGGTTAATGTTCTCGCGAGATTCGTTGTATTCACCAAATTTAGCCAAAAACTTTTCACCTTTAGGTGTGAGTTTATAGCAGTTCTCTTCTCCGCAAACCACTAAACCTGCCTCTGTCACATCCTTTAGATATTGAACCAAGAGCTTATAACTCAAGTATGCCTGGTACATGATTTGAGTTTTCTTAGCTCCCTTATTATTAGTAATAACTTGGAGAATATTCGCTAAGATTTTTAGTCTACTTCTATGCTTACCCATTTTCCACACACACGGTTAAACAGTTATTTCCACATTTTTGGTAATGTGGCTAAAGAGAAAGACATGATTCATTTACTAGAGGGACCTGTGTTTCTGTAAAGAATCAACCAAAACTGTGACCAATGATTTGCGATTGCATTAACTCCAACAGTACTGACAAATCAAAGAGCTGCAAGACGTGATTCGCTGGTTGTTACGTGTTTATAGATATTCTCCGCTCCTAAGTCCCTCCTGATTGGAGCGGATGAGAATCACATTGTGGTAACAGTTTCATGTGAACGTGGTATAATAGTGCTCAATTATATAAACTATGAAGAAAACGTTTTCTAGATGAATAATATAGAGGATAATTCTATAAAAATAATGTAGCTTTTCTAGAATCCGTCCTGAGCATCATCACATCAAATATGCCGAACTATATTTCCGGTGTTCTGCTCCGAAATTATTTCCCCTTCATCCATAACCAATTTTCCGTTCACAAAAGTCTTTAACGGCTTGCCTTTAACTCGCATCCCATCAAAAGGAGAATATTTGGCTTTCGACAAGAAACGTGAAGAATCTATCGTATATTCTCGCTTCATATCCACCACCACAAGGTCAGCCCATCGTCCCTCCTCTAAAACTCCCCTTTTGTTCAGATGGAATATCTTTGATGGCTCTTCAGCGGTTCGTCTCACAAGCTCAGCCAAGGATAAGTGTGCCTTGTTGACTTGAGTCAAAAGAAGTGATAGAGTGGTTTCAAGTCCAGGTATACCTGCTTTCGCGTCCCAAACAGAGTTAACGTTCTTCTCCTCAATGGTGTGGGGAGCATGGTCTGAAGCTATCACGTCGATGAAACCGCGCTTAAGGGCGCTCCATAGTGCGTAGACGTCCTCTTGTGTTCGCAGAGGAGGATCTGTGAGAGCAAAAAATCCAGAGCGGCTATATTGCTCAGAAGACAATAGCAGATTATGCGGAGTAACCTCACATGACACAGGTAAACCTGCCTTCTTAGCTACAAGAACGGCATCTAAACCCAATTTTGAGCTCACGTGACAGAAGTGAACGTGAACACCAGATTTCTTTACGAGTTGAAGAATCCGCTGTATTGACTGCATCTCGGCTTCAGGAGGATGAGCCGCCACATAAGCGTCCGCATCATTCTGTCCCGCCGTCTCCATTTCTCTTCTCCGTTCCTCAATGATTTCACGGTCCTCAGCGTGCACCGCAACAGGAACTCCCTTTGCTGCAGCCTCCCGAAATGCCGCAAGCAATGCTTCATCATCGTCAACGTCGATTCCACCGATCCTATTTGACAGATAAACTTTGAATCCCACTGCTCCAGCGTTAACTACTTCAGCTACTTCTTCTAGTCTCTTGGGAAAAGCCGAGTTGAAAGCAACATTAGTTAATGCGTGTTTTTCAGCTACCTTCATGCGTTCTGTAAGAGAGAAGGAGCCCATGGTAACTGGTTTGTTGTTGGGCATATCGATGACTGATGTTATGCCTCCAGCTGCTGCGGCAGATGTTCCTGTCAAGAAGGTTTCTTTGTAAGCCAACTGCTGGTCTCGCATATGTACATGGCAATCGATGAGACCAGGAAGCACTATGTGGCCTTTCAAATCAGTTTTTGTCGAGGCTGCGGGGAGGTTTGTGGTCTTGGCTATTTTGACTATTTTTCCTTCATCGATAGCGATGCCTGCTTCGATTATGGTTCCTCGGATACAGATTTTGGCGTTATGGAGCACTGTATCGACTTGCAAGCATCGCACCATTAGAGAATAAAGTCTGTTAGTCCTCTTATATTTTCATCATGCAACGAGCTTGAAGAAGTCTCTTTCAGTCAGCATTCCCACCATTTTCTCGTTTTCTAGCACAGGCATGGTGCCAACGCCTTTCTCTAACATGATCTTTGCAGCTTCACCTGCGTCAACATTGTATTTAACCATCACAGCATCCGTGGTAGCTGTTTCGATGGCGGGTGTTTGCAGGACCTGATCGATAGCGCCTGAGCGTAGCCTCTGAAAGACCTTACCAGAACCAAAGAAACGAAGAATGTCCATAACCGTAACTACCTTGACTACTCTGCCCTCGGAAACTATAGGTAATCGCCTGAAACCATTTTTGACCATCAACCTTTCGGCATCAAGAATGGAAGTTTCTGGGGTGGCTGCAACAACGTTGTTGGACATCAGTTCTGAAACTTTTGTTCCACTCACCAGTCCCCTGAAAATCATGATGATATCTCGTTCAGTCACTATTCCTCGGAGCCTAGTTTCCTTGTCGACAATGGGCAAGCATCCGACGTTATGGTTTACCATGAGGTCTATTGCGTCATTGACTTTGGCGGAGGACAAAATATTAATTACATTAGCGGTTATAATGTGCCTGACCGGCTCATTTATTGCCTTGAAGAAGTTGCCGGCGTAGTCACGCTGGATTATTTGAAACTTTTCTCCTCCACCAAGATAATCTACAAAATCGTAAGCAGTTACTATGCCTCGAAGCCTTTTAGTTCCTGGGTCAGCTAGGGGTATTCTGCGAAATCCCTGATTGACCATAAGCTGAATTCCGTCAATCACGGGTGTTGTGATTGCGGTGCTAACAACAGAGGTTTTGGTGATGGTCAGTATTTCGCCGTCCATTCTTTTGGAGCGATGCACCTTCAAGTCGAGGTGCCCTTTTTCTTTTAATGTGCGGCGAAAAGTCTCTCGTCTTCCACCCTCAATTCTAGCCAAACTGTAACCTCCTCAATCTAGAGAATAGAGTCAATTACATACACTGAAGGGAATTTGGTTCCATTACAGCCTGAAACGAGCCGCCTCAGACTCGTCTCTAACGTTCCATCAGGCACTCTTCACAGAGGTAGGTTCCCTCAAAATCAGCAAGGTTGTCGGACCAGCTTCCGCACTGTTCACAGTATCCTGCTAAAGTCGTGGACTCGGAATCCTCTTCCACTTCAGGTTCTCGTTCGATGCGGGCTTTCTCGCGCATGTTTTCAAGAAGCTCAGGTGTTACAGCTAAAATGTCTTTGCTGGATATTATCCCCACAAGGTTTCCTTTGTAGATGACTCCCAATCTTCGGACATCAAGTTTGCGCATTCGCCTCGCCGTTTCAGTCAGCAACTCATCTGGGTCTATGGTAATCAACGGTGTTGACATGACCTCCTTAGCCAGTAATTTGCGTGGAAGAAGATTCTTAGCTAAAACGCGTCTCACAAGGTCGCTTTCGGTTATGATGCCGAGCGCTTTTCCGTCTTTACTAGTTACGATGATGCAACCCAGTTTATCATCGCTCATGAGTTGAGCTGTTTTGTCTACAGCGGTGTTCTCGGGGACTGTGACTGCGGGGCTAGTCATCACGTCTTTAACCAGCATTTTAGTCCTTAATCCTATTTCAGCCATTATCCACCAACCTCACTATGACATTGTTCTGAAAGGAGTATTAAATTGTTGCTGAGTTTAAAGAGAATAGTCTCCGCAGAACCCGTTTATTCAACATTCTTGAAGGTTTTCAGTCTCTCCTAGAAATTAGGAACATCCATTGCACATAGGGTTACGTATCATTTACAATCCAAGAGGTCCTCGATAATAGCTCAAAGTGGGGCATCCAACACATTTTTCGTCCTGGAAAGATTGGCAGTCCTTACATTGGACGCCACAGGGTGTCACGTCTTTTTTTCCTTTTAAGAGGTCCGCCTTCAACGGCAAAAATGGGTAGTGGTGCACTCTTCCTATGAGGTAAACCTCGGATCTCCTGATTCCTTCACCGCTCCTCAACGCGCATTTTTCCATGGATTCGCTTTCAAGAGTGGTTTGATCCTCAGCCATCACCAAGGCAATCAGGTTATATCCGCCCATGGTTGTGAAGAAGTTGATGACCCGAGGGCATTTGTTGTATCGGTCAATGATGTTCCTCATGGTTTCTGCATTTTCAATCTCGAGTAGAATCAAGGCTAGGCGCATGTCTAGGGCATCAGTATTTACGAGGGCTGAGATGTGGATAAGGTTTTTTTTAAGCAGTTTCTCAACTCTTTTTTTTGCTCCCAGACTTGTAAAGCCGATTGCTTCTCCTAATTCTTTGAAGGTTTTTCTTCCGTCTAATCGGAGTTGTTTGATTAGTTTCCAGTCAATGTCGTCCATCGTTAGTCAGCAGTTAATTTACTAAACGAAACTTTTATTAAATGTTTTGATTTGTAAACAGATGACCTATGATAATCATGAGTGACAAATATGGAAAAACATGAGTTTGGCGAGAAGAATCAGAAGCTCGAAAGGAACATGAGCCACATCAAACACAAGATTGCAGTAATCAGCGGCAAGGGAGGCGTTGGCAAAAGCACAGTAGCAGCAAACTTGGCAATGGCTTTTTCATTGCATGGATACAAGGACCGCGTTGGAATTCTTGACATTGACATACATGGACCCTGTGTACCAAAACTGCTGGGCGTGAAAGGACAAAAATGCCAGATTTCGCCTCTAGGCGCTTTACCCGTAACTGGACCAGAAGGAATCAAAGTGGTCTCCATGGACTTTCTTGTAGAAAGCCAAGAAACTCCTGTTATCTGGCGTGGACCCTTAAAGATGCAGGTGATTAGGCAATTCCTGTCAGACTTCATGTGGGGCGAACTTGATTTTCTTTTCATCGATGCCCCTCCAGGCACTGGCGACGAGCCTCTAAGCGCCATGCAGCTCATCCCTGACATGGACGGCACAATTATAGTCACAATACCTTCAGAGGTTTCTGAGGAGGTAGTGAAGAAGGCAGTGAGTTTCTCTAGAAAAATGGGGATTCCAGTGATAGGCATAGTAGAAAACATGAGTGGCTTCACCTGCCCAAAATGCGGCGAAAAAATCAACATCCTTGGTGTGGGAGGAGGAAAAAGACTGGCAGAAGAGTTGAATGTCCCCTTTCTGGGACAAATCCCGATAGACCCCAAAATCTGTGAAGAAGCAGATAAGGGCATACCCTTCGTAATGGGACATGTGGACTCGCCAGCTGCAAAAGCCTTCAAAGAGATTGTGAAGAAGGTCGAAGATTTTGTTAAAGCAGAACAAGATACAGAACAAAAAATAATGGTGAATAAAGGAGGAAAAGGACTAAAATGAAAATTTGTGTTTCAGCAACTTCAGGCAGTTTGGATGCTGAGGTGGACTCAAGATTTGGCAGATGCCCATACTTTGTAATAGTTGATTCTGAGACTATGAAATTCGATGCTGTTGCTAATGATTCGTCTAGTGCTGCGCATGGAGCTGGAATTCAAGCCGCTCAGACAGCAGTGAACCTGGGCGTTAAAGTTGTCATAACAGGCAATGTTGGACCCAACGCATTTAATGTGCTGTCAGCAACAGGAATAAAGATTGTAACAGGTGCATCTGGCAGCGTTAAAGAGGCTGTGGAGAAATACAAGAAGGGTGAACTTAAGGAAGTAGGCAACCCGACTGTTGGTGGACATTTTGGAATGGGAAGAGGACAAGGCAGAGGACGTTAATATATTGCACGTTTCAATGAGAAAGGAGGTGGGATGGAAGTGAATGTGAGAATTGTGATTCCGGTCTCGGACGAGAAAGGCATCGATGCGCAGCTTTCGCAGCATTTTGGAAGGGCGCCCTTCTATTCTATTATTGATTTAGATGAGGAAGGCAAGGTAATAGGACAGGGAACAATAGCTAACACAAGTGAACATTTCGGCGGCGTAGGTCTTCCGCCAGACAGAATTCTGCAACTAAAGCCAAAAGCGCTTGTCACATATGGCTTAGGTTCAAAAGCGTTGAAGATGTTCCAGGATGCTGGCGTTGCTGTTTTGAGAACAGAAGCAAACACTGTCAGAGAAGTCGTTAACGCATACAACAATAATGAGCTTCAAGAGCTAACACAAGGCTGTCATCACGCCCATCACCACTAGAAAGCTACACAACAGGCAGGCAATCCTGAAAAGAAGAGGAAGCTTATTGATCATAACGATTGCCAGCGGAAAAGGTGGCACAGGAAAAACAACTGTTGCTGTTAATATGGCGCTGTCCATGGAAAACGTGCAACTGCTTGACTGTGACGTTGAAGAACCGAACTCCCACATTTTGTTGCAGCCCAAAATCACCGAAACAGAGCCAGTATGCACAAAGGTTCCTTTGATTTCAGAGGAGCTATGTAATTACTGTGGAAAATGCTCCAAGTTCTGTGCTTATAATGCTCTGTTTGTGGCGCCGAAAACTGTCATGGTTTTTCCCGAATTATGTCACAGCTGCGGCGGCTGTGCACTGGTCTGTCCAAAAAAGGCAATAACAGAAGGGGAGAGGCGGATAGGCGTCATCAAGAAGGGAGAAGCAGAGGGTGTGGAGATTGTTTACGGCGAACTCAATGTTGGCGAGGCAATGGCTGTGCCTCTCATAAGGGCAGTCAAAAGCCAAATGAAAAAGGACAAAAATGTGATAATAGATGCTCCTCCCGGAACTGCCTGTTCCCTGGTTGCGTCAGTCCACAAAACTGACTACTGTATTCTTGTGACGGAGCCGACACCCTTTGGTTTGCATGACCTGAAGATAACTGTTCAGGTTTTGAAAGACCTTGGAGTTCCCATGGGCGTTGTAATAAATCGTGCAGGGCTCGGTGACAGAAAAGTCTACGAATACTGCAAAAAAGAAGGCATTCCAATATTGATGGAGATTCCCTTCAGCAAAAAAATCGCGGAACTCTATTCCCGTGGAGTCCCCTTCGTGGCTGAGATGCCTGAATGGAAAGAGAAGTTTCTGGAAGTTCGGGACAAAATAAAGAGAGGCGAAGCTGATGGTTAAAGAAATTACCGTACTAAGCGGAAAGGGCGGAACAGGAAAAACAAGTGTGACGGCTTCGCTGGCAGTGTTAGCCCAAAAGGCTGTGTTAACTGACTGCGATGTGGATGCGCCAGACCTTCATCTGCTGCTGAAACCTGAGGTGCTGGAGAAGCAGGAATTTAAAGCATCCAGAGTTGCTGTGATGGACAAAGAGTTGTGTGTTCAATGCGGAAAATGTGAAGAGCACTGCAGATTCGGCGCCATAGAGAACCTGATTATTGACCCTGTTCTATGTGAGGGCTGCGGCGTTTGCGTGTATATTTGTCCAGTA
Source organism: uncultured Candidatus Bathyarchaeia archaeon (assembly GCA_964546665.1). Classification (GTDB taxonomy): domain Archaea; phylum Thermoproteota; class Bathyarchaeia; order Bathyarchaeales; family Bathyarchaeaceae; genus Bathyarchaeum. Next base: position 1,471 of record CAZJLG010000038.1, on the reverse strand, counting down.
GCCGCGATAGAGCTTGAGAAAAGGGTTTCTGGGTACGCCTTCATCTCAAAGACCAAGTATGGTCCCATGTCCCATGCCCTATTGAATCCGGGAGAAGAAAACTCGGGTAAACTTGTGAGCTTAGTGCGGAAGAACGCTAAAAAGGTCGCAGAAAAAGAAAACTGCACGCTGATAATCAATGATGGACCGCCTGGAATCGGCTGTCCTGTGATAGCGTCTGTGGGCGGAGCTGATGTGGGGTTAATAGTGGTGGAGCCCACATTGTCTGGCATCCATGACATGGAGCGTGCTCTCGGTTTGCTGAATCACTTTAAAATTCCTTCGCTTGTTTGCGTAAACAAGTATGACCTGAATGAAGATAATACAGCCCAAATAGCCGAGTTTTGCAGGTCCAATGACGTGAAAATTGTCGGAAAAATACCCTTTGACTCTGTTGTCACGGAGGCGATGGTTGCAGGAAAACCTATAGTGGAGTATTCTCCGGAAAGCATGGTTTCGAAGGCTATCGAAGAGCTGTGGAAACATACTTTAGAAAATCTATAGTCGCAGTTTGACAAGTTATTGTATTATCTAGCGTCTCAGCGCATCGCTAAGGCTTGAGCTTACTGTGGTAGGGCTAGTCTTGTGTTTTTGTTGGAGCGAGGATTAGGCTTTCTTTTGTTATGTTGACTTCTGTGATTGTGTGGTTTTTGAATTCCATTGACTTTCCTAGAATGTCTTTGAGTACTACTTGGTTTCCAACAGTTTTTGCGTAAACCACGTTTTCAAAAACTATTTTTCCTTCAATGATTACCTTGAGTTCACACATTTTTTCTCTACATTAACAAGTTGGCGTCTATGCTTATATCTTGATGAGGCTTAGTTTGTGACTGTTAAGGGTCTTCCTTCGGTGAGGGCTTGGGCAACTTTTCGTCTTGCGCTTTGAAGAAGTCTCCAGATTGTTCCTCTTGAGACGCCCATTTTTTTGCCTGCTTCTTCCTGTGATAGGCCTTCAAGGTCGACTAGTCTGAGTGCTTCGATTTCTGCTTGTTCGATGGTGATGGGGGTGCCGGTTGTTGGTTGGGGGACTAACCGTTCTACTTTTGGGGGGTTTGGTATGGTGACTGGTTTTGGGAATCTTCCTCTTCTTCCTCGTCTGCATCGTCTTTGTGCCATTGTGATCAGCTAGGGTTTTGTGTGTTTGGCGCTTATATGCCTAATCTGTTGTGCCGTAACTCTTATATATTTCTGTGCATATTCAAATAAATGTAAATTGTGCATAGACACAAAAATAGAGGTGAAATAACCATGCCAAAAGGAGATAAAACAGGACCCATGGGCGCCGGACCCATGACAGGAAGAGCAGCAGGATACTGCGCAGGCTACCCCGTTCCCGGATACATGAACCCAACAGGCGGATACGGAAGGGGACGAGGCAGAGGACGCGGTAGAGGCTTCGGCAGAGGATATGGTAGAGGATGGGGCAGAGGAC
>CAZJLG010000037.1:0-10003 GCA_964546665.1 uncultured Candidatus Bathyarchaeia archaeon | reverse complement strand
TGCATCAACATGGGCTATGGGTCTGCCAAATAGTGGGTTACGCCCCAAAATTTGATGTAGTCTACTCCAACGAGCCGTTAACCAGCCGACTTTTCAAGGAAGCAGGCTTCAAGGTTAAGCCATTGCCCTTCATAAAGCGGGACATTTACTTGGCTACGGAAATTCGGAAACGCATGATAGCTGGAGAAAACTGGAAGGAGCTTGTTCCAAGCAGCGTCGCCAACTTCATAGAAGAGATTGGCGGCGACGTGAGGCTGCAGGAACTGAACAAAAGGGACACCGTTGACTAAATAGCTTGGCTGAGCGTTGCTTGCTTTTTCGAAATAAACAAGTTACTTAGATGTTTTGCTGCTAAAGCCAAAAGCCAGCCGCTAATCACCAGAACAGTAGCGGGAAAACCGTTGGCTAAGGGATAATAGTTCAGCAGAAGCGTCTGAAGCAGCAGATAAACCACAGCCATCACAGTTATGGATGTGAACCCAAAACGTCTTCCATACTTGCGTGTGGACTGAATGCTGAGAAGCCCAAACAGGAAAAGGTCACCTAACCCAAGATATGTTGTGCCAGCAGTCGGAAACATCGGCAACTGGATGAAGGCGGGCAACTCAAGCGTTTTGGCGGTTTCAAACGCCTCTCCCATGTGTCCCGTAATCAGAACTTGAATGATGTCCATAACGGTTACTAAGGCAGCGAAGACAGCAGTTGTTTTCCACGTGAACAGACCTCCCATGTAAACCGCAACGGAAATCGCAAATATTACGGCAAACAAGTTGAAGGAGAAAATGTTCCACCAGTAGAAAAATGTTAAGAGAAACAGGGCAGACGGCACTAGCGCGAAGTACCATTTTGGCGCAAAAAGAAAAGTGAACAAGAAAAGGATGGCTGTGTAGGCGAAGAGGAAGAGCCCCAGCAGGGCATACTCGGGAAGAGCTAAGACTATGGTTGCCATTACGCCTATTGCGAGCACCAGCGGTATGGCATGTTTCAGGTGAAGTTCTTGTCCGCCGACCAAATGGTCAACTTTCTTGGCTAGTCTGGAGTAAAGAAAAACCACGGTTACTCCAACCAGAAAAAGGGCGAAGGGAAGCAGAACATCAACTATCATGCCCGCAGATATAATGGCTCATCAAGATTTACCTTATGGTCAAACAGCAAAAAGTGACAAGTTACGCATATATACGGCGGGGTGTTTGCTTTCAAAGATGATTCTATGATGCGAAGCAGACCTATGCTGACGCCGACAATAGTTCTGGTAGCGGCGAACGTGCTGGTTTACATCTACACCTCATTGGTTGGCGGAAGCTTCATCCAAACCGGATATGATGTACTGCGTCAGTTTGGGCAATCTAACATCGACGTATTTGCTGGCCAGTACTGGCAGCTTATAACGTCCATGTTTGTTCATGTGGACATAGTTCATCTTTCACTGAACATGCTCTTCCTTGTCATATTTGGTTTAAGAGCTGAGGAACTCTTCACCACAGAAGAATACTTTGCCGTCTACATGCTCTCAGGACTCGCAGGCAACCTGCTGACGCTCTTTCTGATGTCCCCCTATATCATCTCCGCTGGGGCTTCAGGAGCAATATTTGGGATGTACGGCGCAGGAATCATATATATGCGAAAAACGGTTGGTCAGTCCATTGCAGGAGCGCTGTTGTATGCGTTTCTGCTTTTGATACTGAGCACAGGCGTAGGCGTCAACGTGATTGCCCATTTTGGTGGTCTTGCGGCTGGGCTGATAATGGGTTACGCTTTGGCAAAATCCCGCAAAGACACGTTCTGGATAGAAAATTACTGAAGTTGGTTATTGGCTGGAGACGGCAAACTTGTCCCCAACCTTTGCCCGAAAAGTTCTGGAGGCGCTTTCCTGATTAACGGCTACTTCAAGAAAGTTGCTGCCGCCAATCAACGCTAAAGGAGTGCCGACTGGAACTTCATCGTAGGCTGAACAGAACCTGAGGGTCACGGTTTTGCCGCCAAGCCTGACATCAAGCAGGTCTCCTTCATGAATGCCCGCTTTCTTTAGGTCTTCCGATGAGATGTTGCTGATTGTGTTGCCGAAGTCGTCCACATGAAGAACCTCTCCAAGTACTTCTCCGTTTCTCTGCCGTGGCTTCGCAAATTCGGGAACAACGTAATCCTGTAGTGGCTGTCCAAACATGGAGGGCTTTGTTCCTTCTGTTAGATGCGCAGCTGCTGGGGCGAAGATGTCTCTTCCGTGAAAAGTCTTCGACACCTTGGGCAACATATAGTCTGGGTTGTCGATTTCGTAAACGTTGGTTATGTGTTCTTTGTGGGCAGCCAGCATCAGGAGCCCGTTGTCGGGTCCAACATAGAAGCTGCGGCTGGTTTCCACGATTATTGGGCGTCTTTTTGTTCCGACTCCAGGGTCCACGACAGCCACATGAACTGTGTTTTTGGGAAAGTATGGTGCTGCTGAAGCTAGGACATAGGAGCCCATGCGGATGTTGAACTTTTCGATTTCGTGGGTTACGTCTACGATGCGGACCTTGGGGTTGATGGACAGGATTACGGCTTTCATCTCCGCCACGTAGGGGTCCTTGTGACCGAAATCAGAGAGCAAAGATATTATGCACATGCAAACCTGCCCCGAAACAGATGATAAATTGCAGTATTTAATAACTGTTCCCGGAAACATGTATCTGACGTGAGAAAAGTTGCATGCGGCTGAAGTGGTCTCCCTGAAAGAACTCGGCGAAAGAGAACAAAAGGTTCTATGCTACCCAAGAATTGACCAGACAGAAGTGGAGAAGCGCCTCAAAGAGCTGGAGACGCTCGGAGTCCAAGCATTAGAGTTCACAGGAGAAAAACAAGCCTTTGACGTGCCAGTCCTAGGAAAAGGCTGCGTCGGCATAGTCGTCATAGCCTATACAACATCAGGAAAAGCCGCCTTGAAAATCCGCAGAGTTGACGCTGACCGCAAAGGAATGTTCCACGAGGGAGAAATGCTGAAAACAGCAAACACCATAAATGTTGGACCGAAACTGCTTGACACAAGCGAAAACTTTCTGCTCATGCAACTAATTGAAGGAACACACTTTCCAGAATGGATCGAATCGTTGGAAGAAAAGGAGCACTCGCGTGTTCAGCGGGTTTTAGAGGATGTGCTGGAGCAATGCTACAGGCTTGATGAGGCAGGCTTGGATCATGGAGAACTGAGTAACGCATCGAAACACATACTTGTTGATGCCCGTGACCAGCCGTTTCTGGTGGATTTTGAAACATCCAGCACAAACCGCAGAGTCTCAAATGTCACTTCTGTCTGTCAGTACTTCTTCTTGGGAAGCCGAATTGCATCGAAAGTGAAAGAGAGACTGGGAAAGATTGACGAAAAAGAGCTTGTGAGGGCGTTACGGGCTTACAAGCAGAAACGAACCAAAGAAAACTTTGAAAACCTCTTACAGAAAGTCGAACTCGTAAGTTGATTTCTGATTGTGGATATTTTCAAGGTTATACTGGTTTCATGTGATGATGGAGCTTCAAAGCGGATTAAGCGTTTTTAGGGCGGCTGTGTCTCTGTGCAATGTGCACGTAGAGGGGGGTTATCGTTTTTTTGGTGGGGAATCCGTGTTTAGGTCTCGGTTTATTATTGGGGTTGAGAAATACGATTTTTGGAGATACCAATTTGTTGTAAATATTTTACCCATCTTGTTCACCTTTTTTTGTATCCATGCTCTACACACATACAATATGTCTATTTTAAGACATATTACAGAAATGGTAATATATAAACAAACTAATAAATCTTACGATGTCAGAAACGATAAACGATGATTTTCGACAGAAACATACAAAAAACGACTAAGAGCCAACGCAGGAAAAAGCTAAGGAAAGTGCCAACCAAAATGGTCTGCCAAAAATTGGAGGTGGTGAATGCGCACAAATCAGCTCGTGAACCATGAAGGAGGAAAGAGAAATGCACGCATCCACTAGATTATGTATTTCAAAACCGTATTTAAGGTATATTCCGATTTGCGATATAGCTGAAGGGATGGCACAAAAGACAGCAGAAGCTTCATCAAAAAAGGGGAGAAATCTCCAAATATCACATGAACATAGGTTCATAACAAAAAATGGAATGACAGACTGTTGAATACGCTTGGTCACATCTTTTTCGCAAACCTGCTGCTGGTTTTCGGTGCACCCTCAATCGTGTCTCCAACAACCCTAATAGCAACAAGCATAGCAGCGGTAATCACGGACCTAGACCACCTCGCCCACCTACGAACAGCACTCAAGACACACAGATTCAAATCTGAAACCAGAACCCGATGGCACGAACTGCCTGGACTGCTGCTGGCGATGATGGCTTCAGTAGCCGTCATGTTCGTTTCTGCGTCGCTGGGTCGAGCCCTTCTCATAGGGTTCGTAAGCCACTATTTCCTTGACCTCTTAACGCGGCCTACAAGGCCATTCTATCCTTTAAACGAGAAAGTGGTATTTTTGGGTTTGGCGCCGAGGAACCTGAAAAAACTGACCGCATATGACACAGTCATAACAGCAACTTTTGGGGTGATACTGATTGCAGTCCTTTATGGGCAGGGCATTCTCAGCATTTAGGATAAGCCGGAAGCCAGTTCTAACGCGGTTCCCCATCATACAAAAGGTGAACCCTGACACAATTTCAGGACTGAGTTTAGTCTTCAGCCCAATAGCTTACCTACTGCTCTCCGAGAGAGCCATTTTCGCCTCGATAATCATGATCTTTTTTATCTTGCTGCTGGACGCCTTTGATGGCGCAGTAGCCCGCGCCAAAGGACAAACCTCATCTAAGGACGGGTGGATGGTGGACGTTTCTGTTGACAGAATCAGCGAAGCAATAATCTGTCTTGCATTAAGCCGCGTCTTCATTCTGCTGACCATCCTTAACATGGGCTTGGCTTTGCTGAGCTGCCGCTACAAGAAACATGCGATAATCCCCCTTAGACAAGCCATACTAGTAATTCTTGTAGCATATTATGTGCTGCAGTGGCATCCAATCTTCTTCTATTTGAAGCAGATTCTTTTCTACTGGTAACACAAAAAGCGGAGTTATGTTTCTCCGAAAACTAGGCGGTCAGTAACCAAACATACGGCACGAAAAACTTCGTCTGGCTCCAGCTCGTCTGTGGCGAGAACAAGATTGAAGGGCGAAAGGTCGTGCCCTAAATCGAAGCCGTAGAGGTTCTTGTATATCTGCTGCGTTCGTTCATCTTTTTTGGTCAGAGCCTCTAGCGCCTCCTCGATGCTGATGTCGTCCCGAGTTACCACCCTCTTGGCTCTAACCTGAGGCGAAGCCTCCAGCCATATCTTGAATCCGCCATTCAGTAGCCAAGGCACAGTCCAGCTGTCAAGAACAACGTTCCCCTGCTCCGCCATCTGCAGCAGTTTTTCGTCAATTTTCTTGTCAAAAGCGGGGTCGCCCATCCTCTGCTCAAGAAACTTCAGGCCATCAGCCGTTTCCCACCAGCCATTCACGTGAGAGGCATATCCCTCATCCTGTGCCAACTCCTTCAAGGCGTTTCCGCCAGAGAAATAATCAAGTCCATATTTGGCTGCCAATCTTTTTGCTACCGTGCTCTTTCCAGAACCTGTCATTCCGGTAACACATATCACAACTTTGTCTTTTCTACCGCGGTTTTTCACAGTCTGACAGCCGCCATTTTCGGATTAAAGATTTCTTACCAAGCTCCCCCACAGGGTTCCGGCAATCTAGTCGGTTCCTCCCGTCAGTCCGAAGATGCGAGAGAAGACCGTTGAGAATAGAATAGAGCAGACGAAGTACCAGTTGAAGAGGTTTAGTTGCATTACGCCATCCAACCATGGAAGGTAAGCTACAGGGTAGGGACCAATAAAGGGGCTATCAAAGAATTTTATGCCGAGAATGCTTCCGGTTAGCAGAAGCCAAACAATAAAGAATATTGCCATGGTGATGGGAAAAACTCTGAACTGTTTAGACGACAAGGAGAGGGCTTGAGATTGAAGCTGAAGAAGCTGTTTCTCCTGTTTCTGAGCCTTCCTGAGCAGCTTTTTGTCGTCAGTGCTTTTAGCTGTCTTCATGTTTTCGTTTTTTTCTTTAGTCAAAGCAGATATTTTACGTTGCAGTTCCTTGACTTTTTGGCGGTGCTCCTTAGGCATGAACCGCAGATTGATTACGGATGAAAAGAAGGACATGGCGATGGAAACAAGGATGACAACTATTGTTACGTATGGAGGCTGCGCTAGAATGGAACTCACTGTTTTTCGCTCCCGTGACGTTGAAAATATCCTGTGAGGATTACGTTTTTGCTCAAAGTTTTATCCTCCTAGCACGCGTCCAAGGGCTGGATACATCTCAGCAACTTGCTCTTGTACAAGTAGTTGGTAGTACTGGTATAAGATACCTACTGCCAGCAGTATACCCGTTCCTGTTCCGAAGACGCCGAAGAATTGTGAGACAGAGGCAAGCAAGCCAATTATTGCGCCTCCCATGACAGTAACCACTGGAATGTAACGTTTGAGAATTAGTTCTATGGATTTGCCTGACCTGCGGAATCCTGGAATCTGCATGCCAGAGTCAACAAGTTGTTGTGCGACAGTGCCGGGTCCTAATCCGCCTACTTCCAGCCATGTTAATGAAAAGATTACGGCGAAGGTAACCATGACGCCCACAAAGATTAAGGCTCTCACTGGATCAGCTAGGACATCTACAAGACTGTTGGGGGAAGTCACGTAATATGCAAGACCTCCAGTTAGCGATGTTCTTCCATCTGCCCCCATTTCGAAGGTGCCTAGAAGGTTAACCCAGAAATTGTTTGGGAATTGGCTTTGCAGAAGCTGAGCAAAGACGTATACGTTGGCGAAGAGTGCAGACGCGAATATCACGGGCAGGTTCGAGACGTAAAGAAGCTTGATTGGATATTTGCCGCGGAATCCTCGGTAGTTGGCGTGGGAGATGGGAAGCTCAACTCTAACGCCTTCCATGTAGATTACTATGAGGAAGACGACAACGGTTGTTATGAAACCTAGCATGGTAGGATCAGTAGTAAGAGCGCCAGTCTCTGAGTTAATTCTGAAAAAGGCGTTCTGTATCGGTTTCCCTCCCAAAATTATCTGACCGAGAGCTAGGAATGCTCCGTGCATGTTGCCATCACCACCTGTACTGTATGGATTAAAGCTGCTCCACATGATTGTCTGTGCTACTCCTCCTAAGATGAAGAGGCTGATTCCACTTCCGATTCCCCAGCCTTTCTGTATCATCTCATCCAAAAGCATCAGCACTAAGCCAGCGCATAGAAGTTGAATAAAGATCACTATTACGGTAGTTAGGTCCGGAGTAACCAAGGCTTGAGTTGTTGGATCCGTGTAGTTGTATACTCCACCTATAAGGTAGGCGGCAGCTTGCACTCCAGTCAGAAGTACAGTGAAGACCTTGTTTGCTGCGGTGAACAAGGAACGGTCTTCGGGGTTAGCTAAATCAGCACCTATAATCCCAGACCCAATCAGCAGCTGCAGAATAAGACCACCAGTTACGATAGGACCTATTCCAAGCTCTGTTAGAGTTCCGTGGTTTGAAGCAAAAATTATCCTGAGGGTGCCGAACGAATCATTTCCAGTTCCCACGTTGAAAAGAGGTGTCTGGCTCATGACCAGATAGATTATCAGCGCTATGGCTGTCCAGAAGAGTTTCTCGTTGAAGCCCACTTTCCGGGTTGGTGAGCCTATTTCAGGCATGAACCGTGACAGCGGTCCGAACATTGAAAGGAATCTGCCAGCCATAATCCACTCGCCTTCATTCTTTGCTTTCTAGGGTATAAGCTAATTTGTTAAGTTGCGTATGTTGAACACAAATATAAACACTTTGACAACTTAGATTACTAAATCAGTAAGCTAAGAAAAAGTCAGCGCCTACTCTTCAGCTTCTTTGAGGATTTCTCCCCCAGCCTCCTCCAGCTTCCTGGAGGCAGCCTCAGAATAGGATGCAACCTTAATGACCATAGACTTGGTTATTTCTCCAGTTCCCAACAGCTTGTCGAATCCAAGGCTTTCTAGGTCCAAAAAGATTTTGTTGTCTTTTGTCTCCAATTTTTTCTCGGATTCCAGTCTGTCAGCCAAGTCATCCAATTTTCCGACATTTATGATGCTGACATTTTTGCCGAGGGCTTTGGCGGATGTGAAGCCTTTCTTTATCCAGTAGTTGGGATCATGTTTCACCACGTACGTCCACTTGTGCTTGTCGAGTCCTGCTTTTCCATGTCCTCCTCGTCCTCCTCCAGCTCTATGCTGTCCTACCTGACCCCATCCATGGGTTCTGGATCCACGCTGTTTTCTAACTTTCCTATCTTTAGTTGGCAAACTTCAAACCTCACTTTTTCACAGATATTCTACCATTTCTAACTAGCTTTTCTAATCGTTCCATTTTTACTTCCAACACGCCATTCTTGTACGACGCACGCGCAGAATTTGGATTCACCTTAGTTGGAAGCTTAAATTCGTTATACCACTCAAACTCATCCGCATCAATAGAGACAGTTAAACAAGTCTCAGTTACGCGAAGATCAATATCCTCTTTTTTGACTCCCGGAAGCACCGCCAAAACAACTAACATCTTATCATCCTCTATCAAATCCACTAGAGGCTCCGGGTCATCATCAATCTCGTCCTCGATTTGCGGCGGCTGACGACCACTAAACTCGTAAATTTTCGGCTTTCCGTCAGGACCAAGCTTTATGGAGAAACCTTGAACACGATTACGTCTGGCTGGAGACTTGTCAGAGGAGCCCTCCGAGGCTTTCTGGATAGTTTCATCTATCAGGTACCCAAGCTTCTCTAGCTCTTCATAGATGTCATCGAACCAAGGACTCTTCTTTTTTCTTCGTCTCCACCAAGGATTGTCCAAGCAAATTCCTTCCTTAACTGAGATGTGCTGATACGGTAACTATAAAGATTATCGCTTTGCCTACACCATTCGCTTCAGGAGCTCGTTAATTTCTTCTCCTCTATATCCTGCCTCTCCACCAGCAGCAAAACTTCGTTTCACTTTACCTTTAAAGCCCTTTTTTGGTGGACGAAGACGGAACACAGGCTTCACCTCAGGAAGACTGCTGAACTCCACTTCCACTTTAAATATGGCTTCAGCCAGCTTATCCAACGATTCGTAATCCAATTCTTTAGCGTACTCGTCAGTCAAACTCTTGTCGCCCACAAGTTTTCCCCGCTTCTTCAAAAGCAACGCAACGTTCTCTTGAGAGACCTCGCCCCAAGTCAAGTAATCCTTGCTTTTCCGCAGCATACCATTGTAGGCTGGGCGATCGTCAAGCAATGTGGCATGGCAGTTACGGGTTAGCCGCAGCATAGCCATAGTGTCTTTGATTTCCTGAGAAATGTCGCTCAGACCACGAATGCGAACTGCGACCAAACATTTTCTCTGTTTATCCATGTTAACTCACCCAATCCTCTGGCGTGACCAACATGTAGGTCTTTTTGAGAGCATCAAAGACGGCAAAGGCGAAGGAGGGAACAGTTCTTGTGGAGCCGTAGCTGTTGGTCCAGCAATCCTTTACGCCAGCCAATCCCAAGATAACCTTGGCTGCCTCGCTTGCAACAAGACCCAGACCTCTTGGTCCAGGAATCAGAACAACCTCAACTCCGCCGCATTCGCCGCTAACTTGAAACGGCAGAGAGTGATGCTGTCCACATCCGCATTCCCAGCATCCGCAGCCTCGACGGACAGGAGTTATGTTGAGGCGCGCATCTACGGCAGCTTTTTCGATGGCGGAGCGTACTTGCCTTGCTTTTCCTGAACCTAAACCTACATAACCGTCTCGGTTTCCCACAACTACAACAGCCCTGAACTGGGATTTCTCTCCAGCGTCAGTCTGCTTCTGCACTAAACCTATGTTTATAACTTCTTCCTGTAGGTCGGGAAGAAGAACATTCACTATCTCGGCCTCCCTTATCTTGAGTCCTTCCATAAACAGCTCTTCTATTGAGGAGATTTCGCCCTCAAGAACCATTTTCC
>CAZJLG010000036.1:0-10010 GCA_964546665.1 uncultured Candidatus Bathyarchaeia archaeon | reverse complement strand
AAGTCGTCGCATTCGCAGGCTACTTTACCAAATGTTGAGAGCATTTGGGCTTCCTGTTTAGCGCCCACGTTGACGTGAACTGAGACAGCGTCTGCACCTAATCGGACTGCGTCAACTACAGAGCCAATTTGCACTTTATTGTTGGGGTCAGGACACTGCACCGTGATGCCGGACAGGTGAACGATTAATCCAGCGTTTCCTGTGTCAACGGTTTTTGCGATGCCCCTGTTTATGACAACAGCGTCAACGTCTCCCAGCAGCAGCTTGCCGATGATACTTTGCATGTTCATTAGTCCCTGTACTGGACCGATTGTTACGCCATGGTCCATGGGAACAATCACTGTCTTGCTGTCGCTTCGGAAGATTCTTCTTAGTCGCCTTTTTTTTCCTGATTCCAAAGGTTTCATTCTCCTTTAGATGACCTGTTTTACCTTCAAGTATTCCGCGTTAAGGACGCCGCATCCAGCAGCTCCACGTATAGTATTGTGCCCCAAGGCAATAAATTTGACTCCATCGAGCACAGAATCTCTTCGGATTCTGCCCACCACAGTGCTCATTCCTTTGCCTTCCATCCGGTCCAGTCTTGTTTGCGGACGATCCTTCTCCCACGTAACGATGACTGGCTTTTCTGGAGCAGAAGGAAGCTTCAGCTTTTGGGGCTCGCCGACCCAGTTGTCCATAGCCTCAGCTACAGCAGCTGGCTCAGCATACTTCTTTGTCTCCACGAAGACGGCTTCCAGGTGCCCATCAATTGTTGGGACTCTGTGGCAGCTGGAGGAAACCTTGAAGTCCGCTGGCTTTGAGGCTGTGCCTAGAATCTTCTGTGTTTCAGACTCCATCTTAGGCTCTTCGCCGCCAATGTAGGGGATAACGTTGTCCACTATGTCTAAGGATGCTACGCCTGGGTATCCAGCGCCCGAGATTGCCTGCATCGTAGCCACTATCACGCTTTTGATGCCGAACACGTCATAGATTGGCTTCAGCGGCAACGTTAAGACTGTTGTGCTGCAGTTGGGGTTTGTGACTATGGCGCCGTCCCACTTTCTTCGTCTGCGCTGCTCCTCGATGAGGCTGATGTGGTCGCAGTTTATTTCAGGGTTCAGCATGGGAACGTCAGGGTCCATTCTGTGGGCAGAGGCGTTGCTGACTATTACATATCCTGCAGCTGCAAAATTCTCCTCTATCTGCCCAGCAACATCAGAGGGCAGTGCTGAGAAGACGATGTCGACGTCTTTGACTTCTTTCGGGGATATGTCTACAACTTCCATGGGTGCTACGGCTTCGGGAATGGGTGTTGATTGACGCCATCTTGAGGCTTCACCGTATGTTCTTCCTTTGCTTCTTTCTGAAGCTGCGACAGTTGTTACTTCGAACCAGGGGTGCCCCTCAAGCAGTTGGACGAAGATTTGTCCGACATTGCCTGTTGCTCCTAAAACAGCTGCTTTCAACATTTTCAGTCACCTTTTAATGCGTTTCTAACTAATTTTATGACTTTCTCTTTTTCTTTCCAGTCAACAAATAAAAGGATGCTGGATGTGATTGTCATCAGACCAAAGATGTTAATGGCATTCAATCGCAGAGCCTCAGCTATTCTTCCTGTGAGACCCGGCGTCTTTTCCAAGTCAACGCCTTTAATCTTGAGGAAGGCTAACTGTTTTCGGACAGACATAGCCAATGTTTCCTCATGATTCAAGATTATCTCATGGACTTTCTCTAGAAGCAGTTTCGAATTGGCGTTCTCTGAAGCATACAGTATCATGGAGTCGTAGTTCACAGACAGCCCCAGCAGTTCTGCGTGGTTCTTCACTGTTTCAGTCAACTCTTTGATTACTTGAGGCTGCTCAGAGACACCGTTACCTACAACAGTGATCGACACGGCGGGGGATGGGCTTGCCATGACTACATCCAGCTCTGTTGAGAGTGCCCCCTTGATTGAAGTGCCCTCCGCATTCAGGTCACCGTGAATGTGCCGGATTACCCTAACTTTCACTGACTCATCCTTGTATCGTAATGCCTTCCTGTGAATGAACTTGGTGCCAGAATCCGCTAATCCAACCAAAGTGTTAACATCAATTTCTGGAAGCCTCTGCGGATTATCTATTACCTTGGGGTCAGCAGACATGATTCCTTCAGCGTCGGTAACCATAATAAGTTCATCCACATCCAAGGCTTTCGCTAAAATGAAGGCAGTTGTATCGCTTCCTCCTCTCCCCAGAGTAGTCAATTTGTTGTCTTCTGTTCTTCCTACGAAACCTGCAATCACTGGAATAACGCCGTTCTTGACAATGGGAAGCACATTCTGCTCTGCTCTTTCATAGCATATGTCCAAGATGGGGTTAGCATCCGAAAAGGAGTCATCTGTTATGATAGGCCACTCCGGGTCGTATGGGTCCACGTAGCGGGCGTCAACTCCCTGCGCCTTTAATGCCGCAGCAATGATTCTGATGCTGGTTCTTTCGCCCATGGCAAGAATCTCATCCAAATCTTTTTTGTGTAACTTGCCGTTGGAGCTGTTCTTTGCAGCGTGAAAGAGCGTGTCTGTTGTTTTTCCCATAGCCGAAACGATGACGGCTATTTGTGTGCCCTTCTTTGCTTCTTCAGCAACTGCCGTAACTGCCCTCAATATCCTTTCGTGGTCTGCGAGGCTGGAGCCCCCAAATTTTACCACAATTCTTTTACAGTTTTTTTCAACATTTTGTTTCATATCAACTAAACCCTCCAAGAAGCCCAGAAAGCTAAAGACGTTAAATTTCAGCTAACTGGACTTAGTTATAATAAAAATAGCCAAAGCTATAGAACTGCCAAAAAGTGTTCATCGAAGTCGTCGATTGGCTATTCATAGACCCAGTTTCCTGATGAAAGAAAGGGAACCGTCTTCTTATATAAAAAATTATCGTATAATAAAAATGGAAAGAAAAGATGACTTCAGAGTATGCATATGCGCACGCTTGAAGGTCTAAACATACTTATTGAGGTAATCTTTTGCTTCGTTGACGCTTTGGAAGCCATACTTGATTTCGCTGAAACTTTGCCTCATCTTGATGACATCTTTTCTTACGTCAGCTGGCGTCCTCTCGCCCTTTATCACTTCCAGCATTAGAGAACACACGCCTTCTATGTCCCCTTCCTTGAAGCCTCTGCGGGTCACATCCTGAAAGCCTATCCTTAGACCCGATGGGTCGCCGCGGTTGTGCTGATTATCGTAGGGCAACAGATTCTTGTTCAAAATTATGTTGGCGTCCTCAAGGCTTGAAGCAAGCTGTTGTCCTCCACCATATTCTCGGACATCGACAACAATCTGATGGGACATCGTAAACCCATTCTTCCGTCCCAGAACCTCCACGCCATTCTCAAACAGACACTGGCCCGCAGTCTGAGCATTCTTAATCGTCTGCTTAGCCAACTCCTTACCATACAGTTTCAGTTCCAAAGCTGCTAAACCAAGAGCAGGAAGCCGCCCAAGATGAGTGTTTGAGGTAGTCATCGGAAAAACTGCCTGCTGCACCTTCTTAATCGCCTTCTTCATCCGTTCGTCTTCACAGTTCGCGAGGATGACTCCTCCTTGTGGTCCAGGAAAAGTCTTGTGGGTCGATGCAGTTATGAAGTCCGCACCATCCCCGAAGGGGTCCTGAAATTCTCCGCCTGCAATCAAGCCCAGCACATGAGCCGCATCATAAACAACGTAGGCGCCTGTTTCTTTAGCGACTTTTGCCAACTTTTTGACGGGATGAGGAAACTGGAAGACGCTGCCTCCGAAAGTGACTATTCCTGGTCTAGTTCCGTCAATTATGGTTGCGGACTTCTCCGCGTTGATGTTCAATTCATCTACGTCGTAAGCATGATTGACTGTTTCTAGCCCTAGGACTTTTCCGGCTAGACCAGAGTAGTCATGGGTGATGTGCGCTCCAGCGCTGAGAGGCAAAACCACCATCCGATTATTTTTTGTCGCCGATGAGATGCCTTTGAAGGTGGCAAGGTTGGCGTGGGTGCCTGAAACAAGTCTCACGTCTGTCCAGTTGCAGCCGAAGAGGTCTTTCATCAGGTCCGCTGCGTAGTTCTCGATTTGGGTCATGTATTTTTGTCCTTGGTAGTGCCTTGCTTTGACGTGTCCTTCGAGGTCGTTTTCTCCTTCAGCGTATCTGGACTCTAGGTCCTGAGACAGGCATAACATCTCCTCTACTGCCGGAGATTTGAGTCCCTCGCTTGCAATCAGGTTTATGCACTCTTTTCCTCGGTATCGTTCATGGGCTTCGCTGGCGTCAATTAAGCCAAGAGCTGAATTCAAAAACTTCTTTTCATTCATTGGTCTTCCTCTCAGTGTTTAGGGCATCTTGATGGTTTTGAGCATTACGTCACTTATTTATATTTTCTTCACAACAAAAACTGCAACGCCGTTTATAACATAAAAGCTTCTTTTGATGGATTCTATAGAACCTGAAACATATTGGCAGTCAATATTCTGATTTCATAAATCTTTTTTTTATTTTCAATATCGATTTAAATGGTGCAAACGATGAGTAAAAAGAAAATTCACTATGGAGTACGTCTAACAGCGGATCAGTTGAAGTACCTGAAGACAGTTGGTAAACCTTCTGAGTGGATACGGGAAGCAGTAGACGAAAAGAAGAGACGCGAAGAAAGAATCCACGGATTCAGATAGATCACAGAGAACAGGAAAAAGTCAGTGCTGAATCGAATAGGCTCTAAATAAGTTAGCTGCTAAAAAAGGTGCCAGTGTTGCCGATCATATTTTAAGAGAAAAAACAGAAGTTACGCTTTCTCTGGAGCATGGTTGTTGTCCATGAAACTTTCTGCAATATCTGAGGCAAGTTGCTTTGCATCAGCAAGGTTGCCTTTTTGTAAAAACTTCTGTATGTGGCGGTCTTCAAGTATTTCTGAGAGAACGATCTTTCTGATTTTTTGTTCAGAGATTTGCTGTTTCAGGATTGGTCTAATGTACTCCTGTAATTGGATTTGAAGCAGGTCCTCTTCGGTTATCATTTTTTCTATCCGTTTTCTCAGAACCCTAGCCATTGAGGGGCTCTTTCCGCTAGTTGAAACCGCAATCTTCACGTCAGCGATTTTGGCTAAGGCTGGAAACATGAAATCGCTTACTGCCGAATTGTCTTGGGCATAGACTATGCAGCCCACTGCTTTTGCGTGGGTAGCTAATTGGCGGTTAAGGTTTGGGTCGTTTGTGACGGCGACAAGCAAATCTGGCTTGGGACTGAGACCGTTGATGAAAGCCTCTGCGTCAGTGATGTCTTTTTCAGCCAAATCGACTTTTCCTAGTTGATGCAGCACTTGAATGTTGTCTATAAAATCGTTGCTTATCGCCAGAACTTTTGCGTGGGCATCCAGAAAACTCAAAATTTTTCGGTACGCTTCTGCGCCTCCGCCGACAATAACAACGCGTTTTTCCAGCAAGTTGATGTCTAAAATCAAATTTAGTCAGCTCCTCCGTCGTTCACGTCTAACCTGCAGCCCTTCTTGAGGGATGTTTTGAACTTTTCAAAGACGGCTCCATAATCCAGGGTGGGCTTGGCAGGGGGTGCAGCAAGTCTTGTCAGTGCATCTAAATCCAGAGACTGCTCAACAGTTTCGATTGCTTTGGCTCCGAACTCGTCATATTTTATTTCGATTTCAGGAATCGCGCCTCGTCCCTCCAGCTGGACACGGGGCAGTATGCCGAGCATCTCGACGCCAACGTTGCGGAAGGCGGATTTGATGAAGCCTGTGAGTTCGGGGGTGAGGTAGCCTGTGTGAACCTTGTTCAGTATCACTCCCACGGTTTTGATTCCAAGAGTTTTCATGAGATTAACGTAATTCAGGCCCGTCACCACTGCGCCTTCAACTCCTGCCTTGTCACAGGCAACAACAAGAATTGTGGGTGCACCCAGAACCGCCGCTATCTCCGCGGTTGATGATGGGCGCTTCACATTCTCGTTAAGAAATCCGGTGAAGGGACCCATGGCGCCTTCGATTAAAACAAAATCATAGGTTTTGCTTGCCTTTTCTACGGCTTCAGGCATTGGCATCCAGCCGCTGTTTGCTACCTGTATTGACGAGTAATCGTTCATTGGCTCCTTAATCAAGTATAAAGCGGGTACGATGTCCCTTATGTCTCCACCCACCTTCACCAATCCAACGTTAAGTCCCCGCTTCTTTAACGCGCCAGCCACGCCAGTGACTATGAAAGTTTTGCCTGACCCGCTTCCTGTTGCCGTAGTAAACAAAAGCACAGGAACTTCTTTCTGCCGAGACGGTTTGCTGTCCAACTTGACGTTGGTGGATACGCCGATTTCGCATCTCATTTTAGCGACCAGCCGTGAATTGGCGTTTCTGATTTCGTCAAGTTCTTCGGCGGAGATGCCCAAAGATTTGCCGATGCCCTGGATGATGACCGGGTTTTCGTCCAGTAGAGCATGGGTCAAGATTCCAACCACATTGCCCCTCTTGTTGGCGAATCCGGAAGCAAAGTCTTGGGGGCTACTGCGGTAGTTAACGCGCTTGATGTGCGAAACAATGATGGGTCTTGCATCTTTGCCGGGGACAATTTTGCCGTAAGTGTGGCAGTGAAAACCTGTGACGGTTTTTCCGATGCTGTCGGTTATGAAGCTTTTTCCAACAACCGTAGCCGTTATATGGTCTGTGCAAATCAGCGGTTGAAACTCTACATCTAGGAGACCCAGCCCTTCACGCATAATCGGAGTAGAGGACAAACGTCCAATATCCGTTGCTTTGGCGAGCATCTGGAAACCTGAACAGATTCCAAGCACGAACTTGCCTGAATCAGCCATTTTTGTGATTTCCTGTAGTATGTTGGCTGTTATGCTCTGGGACTCTACAAGGCTGCCGCCAGGAACTATCAGCAGGTCAAGGATTTCTGAAGCGGGCTTACCGTCTACGCGTCCGTCTTCTTGAATCAAATCGGTTGGTAAACTTCCGAAGCCTTCAAAACAGGGCAACGCTCCTGGCACGTAAACCAATCCGATTCGATGACGCAAATTTTATCGCCTGCCGCTTCTAGGCGCAAATATGAGGGTTCAAATATTTAAGGCGGACGGATAATCCATCCATAGAGTTTGGCAGGCATCAACAGTCCTTCGCAGCCTTTGCGACCATGGCTTCATGCCTCTTTATTGTCTCAGCCACTGCAACCTTAGTTGTAGCCCCGATTAACTCGCCCATCTTCACGTGCCCACCAGTGTATCTTACCGTCTTGGCAGGGTCTGTTCCAGAAACAACAATCATGTTATCAGTGCCCGTGCCAGTTGCCTGAAGTTCAGGCGAAACAGAGCTCCGTGCATCCATATCCTGAAGAGCGGCAGTTTTTGCTTCAGTAGCGGTTATTATGGCTTTTGCTAGTGCCCCATCAGTTAAGGTGACGTTGGTCAAGAGGATTATGTTGATTGTTCCAAGCGTTTTTGCATAGACTCCATTCTGCTCAATCCAATGAGCCTTATCGACTCCGGACCTGAGAGCGTTGCCTACTCCTCCTGTAGCCAAGCAGCAGACTGTACGGTCCTGATAGGTCTTCTCGCAGACCGCAAGGTTATTCATGTTGGCTCCTGTACTCAAAAAAGACAGGTCTTCAGCGGGGATTCCCAAGACATGGGGAAACTCTTCTTCGAACGCCGCATAATCTTTCATGATGATTTGTGACAGTTTGTTGGGCTGATATGAGTTGGCGACAAAACGTACCTTATTGTAGCCTTTCAATGTGGAGATAAGGCGGCGTTTTTCGTTAAATGAAACAAGCAGGGTGTTAACGTCAACGTTTCGGTACTTGTGATAAAGAACCTCTGCCTTCACGTTTTCCAGTTTCAGTTTGATTTCTTTTTTCTCCATCTTTTTGAATCCACCTAACAATTATTCTGTCGCCACTTCAAGTAAAGGGTCAATCGCTAACTAAAGTTTATCCCGATCAAGTTAGACGTTGCGGAAGGCATTTACGAAAGTTGCGGAAAAGAGCATACAGAAAGTTCGGACTGGAAAATGTTTGCAATAGACAATTCATTCATTTTGGATTCTCTGCTGATATTTTTGTTAGCATTTTTGATTGACCTAGTTTTCGGCGAGTTGCCGGACAGAATTCATCCAACACTGTGGATGGGCAGGGTCACAGACTATCTTAAGCCTAAACTCAGAAACAAAAACTCGAAGACCGAAAAGATTAACGGCGTCCTTCTCTGCTTGTTGCTTATAGCGCTTTTTGCTGTTCCTGCGTATGTTGTACTCTTTGCGATACATGAATTCCTTGGCTGGTTACCCTACATTGTCGCATCAGCCATCATATTGCAAACAACTTTTGCCATCAAATGCATGAGACAGTACACGTTGCCAGTCGCAGACGCAGTAGAAAAGGAAGATTACGACAAAGCTAAGCAGCTTTTGCCCTTTATCGTGAGACGGAACCCAAAGGAGCTGACCAAGCGGCACATAATCTCCGCGGCTGTTGAAACAATAGCTGAAGGAACACCTGACGGAATAACGTCGCCCTTCTTCTATTTTGCCTTGTTCGGTGTTCCAGGCGCAGTTGCCTTCAGGGTTGTTAACACCCTAGATTCCATGGTCGGATACAAGGACCAAGACAACATTAACATCGGCTGGTTCTCAGCCAAGACGGATACCATAGCCAATTACGTTCCCGCAAGATTGACAGGAATTCTGATGCTGCTTGCCACAATAATCCTGAGAGAAAACTGGAGAAAGTCGTGGAGAATCTTGCAGCGAGACAGAAAAAAGATGACAAGCATTAATGCTGGGTGGACCATAGCAACCATGGCTGGGGCATTAGATATTCAGCTAGAAAAACCAGGCTTCTACACAATAGGAGACAACAACGACCTGTCTACGGCGCACATACCAAAAGCCTTACGCATAATGTTGCTTACTGCCATACTATTTGCACTCTTCGTAGTCATCCCCATTTTAGTCACCAAAACATTACTGATAGCCGCCATTTTCGCCGCCCCAAAGCTACGCCCTTGATTCCATAATGTAGGCAGCGGCTACAATCATATTAGGAGACTAATAATACTTCATGTTGAAAAAATGGTTTTTTCTGAATTTCCCAGCAAGAAATGATTTGCTGTCCAAGTCTCTGAGCATATTAGCTTCCTAATAGAGGTACATTGCTGAAAACAGTATTTTTTCCTGAAAAACAAGAGAACAAAAGTACATGCCCAGAAAACGGGGCTAACTTGAAACCGTGGTCAGCAAAAGTAAATAAAGGTAATCTACGATACTTACGCAAACAACAAATAGAATCATCCCTTGATGGTGTTTCACGTGAAAAATTTGCATACACACAAAAAAATCGTACCAAAGGCAGTAGCTTTTCTCATGATCGTTTTAACCCTATCCGTTATCTTGGCGCAGATGTCCCTGGTTAGCGCCCAAGACGGCGAAGCAAGCCTCACAGGCACAATCTCAGACATGGGCATAGACACCAATAATGCCGGATTCTACGAAACGCTAGACATCGGAGTTCAAGTTAACGTTACCGTCGCAGGAACATTCAAGGTGAGAGTGTCTGGGCTTCTCGACAGCTCAGACGAACTAATAGACATCTCAAACCAGAATATCACATATCTTGATGTAGGAGTTCAAACCGTCTACGTCTCCTTAGATGGTCCAACCATCTACGAGTCATGGCTCAATCCGATCAACGTTTCCAGCATAATCCTATACAATGAATCTGGAGACATACTGGATTCTTTGTCTGGCGTCTCTCTGTCTACACTTTATGCTTTCGCCGATTTCGGGATTTTACCCGCAACCCTTACGGATACAATCACTGATGAGGGCGTGGACACTAACGACGATGGACTATATAATTACCTTCGTATAGGCGTAGAAGTTAACGTTACCACTCCAGGAACCTACACGGTTGACCTCGGCGGACTGTATGATTCAGTACCAAACATTCTCAGTGGCGCGTATGTGAATTCCACATATCTAGCTGCGGGAATTCATATGGTATATGTTGACATGTATGGTCCAGA
>CAZJLG010000035.1:0-10053 GCA_964546665.1 uncultured Candidatus Bathyarchaeia archaeon | reverse complement strand
TACGAGTCGGTTCTAAAAACACTGAACGACGATGAACGTAAGGTGCTAAATGTTCTGAAAGAACACAACGGCAAATATCTGCAAAAATACATTCGGCATGAAGCCAAACTCAGCAGATTAAAGACCCATAGAATACTTGCACGATTTGCACAAAGAGGAATTGTCACACTACAAAAAACTGGAAACACGAACGAGGTAACTCTAGCTGAATGGCTACTAGATTGAAGTCTTAACCGTTTACAGAGTTTGCGTCATCCCACTTATAGCCTGTAACTACTTCCGCCATTTCTCCAGAATATTCAATATTGACGTCAAATGCTCTGTAGCACCATCCGTTGATGTCTCCAATTGGAATTTCCGCTCTTTCCAACCATACGCCGTCAACGTCTCTGATAGTCACTAACAAGGTAACATTATATTTTTTGCCCAAACCTGAATTGAATACTGCGCCCTTATATGTGATGTAGTTGGAGTTGAAACCTTCATTGTCTGTCCACTCGTCGTTAACCAGAAAAGGCAACCCCTCCTTGAGGAGTTGATAATGTTCCTGAATCAGCTCATGTTCTCTATGAATCTTCAAATGATAGCCGCCAATTATGATTGAAAAAATCAGGATCCCCGAAAATATCAGAACAGCTTTTTTGCTCTTCCATTTAATTTTCTGTTTTGGTTCCCCTCTGTCCAATGATGTCTGTCTTTTGCATAGCAACATAGAGACGAAGCCAGCAGCAATTAGAGCCAATCCGAGATAGGTGACATAATAGTCGTAGTGGTTTGCAAAATGCGACGATACCGCACTAGTGTTTGGTGTAAACACAACAAGAAGATAACCGATTACGATCGTCGATGCTGAAAGAAGCAATTTGTTTCCTGCATTCCAGCTTCTGAGGTAGTCTAGTCCTTTGCCTTTTGTAAGAAACACTAAAGTGAAGATAGCCAAAGGGACGGCGTTCATAGTAAACAGATAAGGTAAGTTAACCAAAAAAACAGAAAAAACGTTATCTCCAGTCCATCCGAAGCTACCTAGACAATACCACAGGTAGAAGGACAGGTACCACGCTGCTGCTGCACCTAAAGTCAACGCGTAGACTATTTTTAGGGATGTAGTGAATCTCAAATCGGCTTTCGGTTGCATGTATGCTCCCCTGTATACAAGTAAACCCACAAACTTATTAAATATTACGACTTAATAAATCAGAATAATCGGAGCCGAACAAAGAAAGCACAAAAAAAGCATCTTTGACATTAAATCGTGCTTTAGCCAGAATGCCCTTCTATCCAGCCGAAAACAGTTTTATTTCTGCTTGCTAGGTGTATAATCAAAAGCTGGAGACAACAAGGATGGATTGTAAGCCGCGACCTGACTGGGACAGATATTTTCTGGATTTGTGTGAAGCTGTTTCTAAGCGTGCCACCTGTGACCGTGGAAGGGCTGGATGCGTAATCGTCAAGGACCGCAGAATCATGACAACAGGATATGTTGGGGCGCCTGCAGGGCTGCCGCACTGTGACGATGCAGGACATGACCTGAGAAAGGTTTTGAACGAGAACGGCACTGTTTCGCAGCATTGTGTGCGTACCTTGCATGCGGAGCAGAATGCGATTATTCAGGCTGCAAAGTTTGGGATAGCTCTTGACGGCTCTACGTTGTATTGTAAGATGACGCCCTGCAGAACTTGCGCCATGATGATAATTAATTCAGGCATCAAACGTGTTGTCTGCGAGAAACACTATCATGCAGACGGGGACACGATAAAGCTGTTCAAGTTGGCAGGCGTCGAATTGCTTGTCATAAACAACACTGTCGAAAAGTACGACCGACAATAACCAGAGGTCTATGCCTAGCTTTTTGTCAGGTTGTCTGAGACTACAAAACGGATAACATGCTTGTCTGCGCTTTGCAGCATATACTTTGCCAGCCACTCCCGAAACAGTTTCCACTCCTCAGGAAAATCGCTGTGCGGAACAACCTTCAATCCCAGCTTTTTGGCTTTATCCATGTTTATAACTTCATCATGCGTCTTGAAGCCCCGCACTATCTTGTAGCTTATCTTTTTGCATTCTTCTTTGCTGTATCCGCAGTCCTCCACAATCTCCCGAATATACTCCTCCATCAAACTCAAAGAAGCCAAAGCATCCCTGATGTCAACGCCGTCACATTTGTCCGCCAGAGCCTTGTAGCTATAAGGAGCATCCTCCACCGAAACGTCATCGAAGAGCCTTGTGACAAACTGGTGCGCATCAACAATCGAGTTCGCGGAGACCGCCCCACCCTCAATTTGTGCCTGCGGATCAAGCGGCGAAAGCTGACTCATCATGCCCATAACTATCTTGTTTCCAGTGAGGGCAAGCAAGGTGCCTCCGCTTGCTGCGATGTGCGGAACAAAAACAGTGATGTCCTTGAAGGTCTTCCGTAATGCTCTGGCTACCTTATACGAGGATTGGACCAGTCCTCCGGGGCTGTTAACCAGAAGCATCAGTTTTCGGGCGTCAGTTTTTGTTTGTATCTGATTGATTGCGGTTTCTACGGCGAATTCTTCAGAGAGACCCATCTGTGCGTTCACTGTTTTTGTGGGCGAAACCTTCAGCCCCACGTAGGGTGCGATGCATGTCATTAGAACTGCTTCATGTTTTTTGCTCATTTCGGCTAGTTTTGCTGAAAGCTGCGGGTCGTCTTCTTGTTTTGCATCAATTATTTCGCTTATAGAATCTCCAGTTCCCACCCAGCATTTCTCCCTAGAGAATTATTGATTCCAATTTTTTGGTTTAAACAAATTTTGTTGGCTGCTCCATTTTCTTTGTACATAAGTATTTAACATTTGTTTGACAAACTATGTAGAAAATCTAATGAACACAAAAACGTAACATAAGTGTGAATGAGGTGTATTCTGATGAGTGACCCGATAAAATATTTTGAAACCCAACTGAAAGGCATGGGCTTAACCGAACTGAAGGCGTACAAGAAGCGCTTAGACGAAAACATACAGCAGATGATTATGAAAACTGCGCCAAACGAAAAGATTGCGCCCCTCATACTCTACCGTGGCATACTAGAGCACGAAATCAAGAAAAGAGCAAAGTAATGGCTAGTAGACTAGTTTCTCTAGTTCATTGCTTTTTGTTGCGTTTTTTATTTCTCGGGCAATTCTTCTGCCCATGTACATTCCTTCGCCGTACTTCAGGTACGCGTACGGGGATGTGCCGATGCCCACGTTGCTTCCTGCAACTATCCGCGCAGAAATCTCAAAGGTGTAGATTTTCATGTCATCCGTGATGACCGTTTCCAGACAGAAGGGCCCTATGATGCCAGGGGCGGCAATCTCCTTGGATACTTCTGCAACTTTGTCGCCCATTCTGAGAAGCTCTGGCAGAAGCGATTCTCTTGCGACTATGGGGAAGTTGCCGACAACAGTGTATGTGGGGTTCACCTTGATTTCCAGTTGTTCGTTTGCAGGGATTTTTCCTATGCTGTCAACGGTTGATTCGTAGCGTCTGTCCATTCCCAGCAGCTCCACTTCGTCTGTGAGGGGCGAATAGAAGTAGAGGGGATAAACGTTCACGCCGATGATGTACTCTTGGAAGTGGATGTTTTCTAGGTTTTCTTTGGTTATGTGTCCACGTTTTAGCATGTCCTCTGCTTTCAGGTGAAACGCCTTCGGAGACTCCACAAGGAAGTAGCCTTTTCCGCCCATCGCACCCGGAAACTTTGCGATAACCAGTCCCTCAATGTCCGCGGGGTCTTCAAAGATTCTGGGCAACCGTAACCCTGCCTTCTTCAGCCACTCTCGCTGCTTTTCTCGGTCGGTTTCCCAGTGTAGAAGCTCTCTGTTGCCGAACATTGGCACCTGCAGCTTGTCAATCATCTGCTCTGTTCCAACGTAGGCATTGAAAGAGCCGTGCGGAACCAATATAGTGTTTGCCTGCTTCAGTTTCTGCTGCACATTCTCGTCTAGAAGGTCAGCGTAGTCCTTGATGGGGATGATTTGGTCTGCCAGCGGAAACCGCCTGTACATGATTTCGTTTTCTTTTTTGCAGACACAAACTGTGCTGAAGCCTTCCTCTTTTGCTCCCTTGAATATGTTGAGTGCGGAGTGGGAGCCGATTGTGCCTACGGCGATTTTTTTGTGGTCATACTCGCCTAGGATAGCGTCGATTTCTGTTTTTGTTATCACGTGACTATCATCTCAAGCTTGTTTTCTGCAACTGCCTTCTTAATTTCCATGGCAACTCTTCTTCCGGGACCCACAGCCATGCCATACTTGTACTTCATGTACGGTGATGTCGGTTCCACGCATGGACACCCAGGTATTCTGGGGCTTACATCGAAAATGTAAAACTCCAGATTCTTGTTCACGGCGCCTTGCAGGGCAAAGAGTCCGATTATTCCGGGCGGATACTCTTTTTTGCATGTTTTAACAAATTTTTCGCCTGCGTCAAAGATTTTTTCTATCTGTGACTCTCGCATGGTGGCGCCCATGTGCCCGATTTCCACGTTCTGTGTGGCTATTTTTGCTTCCAGCTGCTCGTCTGCGGGCAGGTCTAGGACTCCGTCTAGGTCTGTTTGGATTCTTCTGTCGAAGCCTAGCAGGTCTATTTCGTCTGTTATTGGGGACCAGAAGTAGTTGGCGTTGAATTTGGCGCCTACAATGTACTCTTCGATGATTGCCTCTTTCAGGTCTTCGCGGTCGATTATGCCTTTTCGTATTCGTTCTTCTGCTCTTCTTTTGAATTCCTCTGGGGACGAGGCGTAGAAGAAGGCGCGTTCTATGCTTCTTGTTTTCTCCGGAACCTTCACTATTGCCAGTCTGTCGATTTCTTCTGGTGACTTGAAGATTTTTGGCAGGTTTAATCCTGCGCGTACAATCAGGTCGTATTGGTTGTTGGGGACGTTTCTTTCTTCGCTTCTGAGCATGTATCTGTTTCCTAGGAGCGGAACCTTGAACTTCTGTTCGATGTTGTCGTAGCCTGTGTATACCGAGAAAGACCTGTTTGGCACAAAAATCGTGTTTAGTTGCCGCAGCTTGGCTTGGTTTTCTTCTTTGATTATGTCAACGAATTTGTCTAGCAGCAGCACATGGTCGAAGAGGTTTCTGTAGTGTTTGGTGTAGGTTTTTTCTCTTCCCTTCTGGCAAACCACAACTACCTCGAAGCCTTCCTGTTTGGCGCCATGACCCATCTCTAGGGCAGAGTGTGAGCCCAGCACACCAATCTTGACTTCTCGTGGGTCATATTCTGATAAAATTTCATGAATTTGTTCACGTTTCATCATTTTTCACCTAAATATGCTTTGTAGCGTGTGCGCGTTTGCGGGGGGCATCTGTCGCACCGCGTTTTGTCTACGTGTTCTCTGTTTGCAGTCCATTCCAAAAGAGGTATAATAGATTTTCTGAGTTCTGCACCGTCCTTTGTCAGCGAGTATTCAACGCGTGGCGGTATCTCAGCAAAGGATTCGCGTTCGATTAAGCCTTCTGATTGCAGGTCTTTTAGTGTGTCTGACAGGGTTTTTGGGCTGATGCCGTTTAACGTTTCCATTATCTGGTTGAATCTCAGTCGTTTACTGTTTCCTATGGCATTGATTATGAGTAGCGCCCATTTTTTGCTGATTACGTCGATGATGCCTTTGAGGGGGCAGAGGCAGGTTTGTTCCGTTTTTTCGCACATTGTAACCGCTTTCGTTGAGGATAGTGACTACATTACTATAAACTTGATAGTTTAAATACTTTAGCTTCTGTATTATTGGATGTGTGAAAACGGGAGGTGGACAAAGAACATGTGCGGAGACTGTTGCTGCGGAAGCGAAGACCACCACGGTCACGGGCACACTCACAAAAGAGTGCTAACTAAAGAGGAAAAACTCGCAAAACTCAAGACCTACAAAGAAGACCTCAAAAAAGAACTTGCAGCCGTAGACCAAGCTATAGAAGAACTCAGCAAATAGTACAAAAGCTGAGTAATCAATGCCTTTATTTTTCTATTTTTTTAAATGAGCATTGTGTTTTGTTGGTTTGAAACGAAACGCATAAATTGTGATTTTTACGTTGTAAAAGTCTTGTCGGGAGGTAGCTCAGCTTGGTAGAGCTTCCGAGCCAGCCGCACATCGGGGCTGACGGAGACGCTGTAGACGTCTACCAGTATGGTGGGCATCATTTAGCCTATCAAGCGTACAGACACCGGATTGTCGCAGGTTCAAATCCCGCCCTCCCGACCACTTCAGTTTTAGTAACGCAAATTTTATTTCATGTACCTTGAATTAATGGGTAGAGCTGAAATATTTGCTGGATTTTGTTTACATTCTACTTTACCTAATTTTAGGAGGAACTATTGGCTTATTGCTTGGTCTACTGGGGGGAGGCGGCTCCATCTTGACTGTTCCTGTACTCGTTTACATTATTGGACAGAATGTTCACTCAGCCACTGCAATGTCGCTTGCAATCGTAGGCTCCAGCGCTCTTCTAGGCGCCGTTTTTCATAGCCGAAAAGGTGACGTACGCCTAAGAAGCGGCATTCTCCTCGGCTTTACGTCGATGCTGGGAGCAGTTCCCGGTGTATGGCTTAACAGAGCTGTAGCCGGAGAAACCATTCTAGTTCTTTTCAGTGTTTTAATGATAGCAGTTGCCATCAACCTTTTGCGGAGTGAACCTTCAAGCCAGAAACCTGAAACCACATCGCCTTGCGAGCTATACACATCAAAGGATTGGCTCAAAATAACGGCAATAGGACTTCTTGTGGGCATTCTAACAGGCTTTTTTGGCGTAGGCGGAGGCTTCCTCATTGTCCCCGCCTTAGTGCTTATTGGAAAATTTCCCGCACATCAAGCAATCGGAACTTCGCTGCTGGTTATTTTTATGACCTCTTTTTCGGGTTTCATGAGCAACTTGGTCTTCGGAGGATTAGACTTTACAATCCTGCTGATTTTTATTGTCGGAGGCGCTGTTGGCGTATTATCTGGAACAGCATTGGCGAGTCACGTGTCTGGGCGCACACTTAACAGAACCTTTAGCCTGTTCATCATTTGTATGGCTCTGTATTTGATCTACGCGAACCTGTTACGCTGAAAAGTGCACACCTATTAAGCAGGTAGAGAACTCTGGCGCTTCGTTTTTACCTTGCTCCTTTTATGAATCTGCTGATATGAGAAGGCAATAAGCACAGAAATTCCCAGCATGACTACAAGAACCAGTATGTTTGAGGGCTGTGTAATTATGGTCTGCCATACAAGAGCCACTGTTGCTCCCAAGCATACCACTGTACCCAGCACAGGAATAGCCCAGAATGACTTAGTTTGCTTCCGCAGCCGGTAGTTAGCCCAATTTACGGCAGCAAAAATAAGCAAGAATCCTGCGCTACCCATAGTTGATATGTTCCGAAGATCTAGAACATTAGCAACAAGCAGAGTTAATGCGCAGGTAATCAGGAGTCCACCTCCAATCTGCAGTGATTTGGTCTCTTCTTTTGGGAGCGTAGGCAGTTCCCCGAACTTGGCGATTAAGTAAGTGAAGCGAGTTGTTCCGTATAATGTAGCGTTGATGGATGATGCTGTTGACAGGAGCGCCGCAACAACAATCAACAAGAACCCAAACTCTCCAAGGAAGGGCTTACTGGCTTCGGCTAAAGCATAGTCTTTGGCAGCGACGATCTGGCTAATCGGAAGGTTTCCAACTGTGACCATTGCCACTAAAACATAGAGGGCAATCACAACGATTACGGCGGTATAGTATGCTATGGGCAGGTTTCGTTTTGGGTTCCGCAGGTCTTGTGCGGTATTTGCGATTAGCTCAAAGCCCTCGTAGGCCACGAATATGATGAAGCCTCCTGAGATAAGGGATAAAGGAGCCTCCCAGGTGGAGGGGGAAATGGAGGAAGCGTTCATAGTAAAAAATCCGATCACAACAAAAAACATCAGGATAGCCAGCTTGGCGCCTACAACCAGATTTTCTACTCTGCCGATGATGTTGGCCTTGAAAAAGTTTAGGACCATTATTGCCAGGATTACCACGCTTGTCAATACGTGTTTCCACATTAATTGTTGTTCAGCTGGAAAAAATGTTGCTCCGTAACTTCCGAAGGCATAGGAGTACAGGGAAAGCATCACGATGTAACTCACCCACAAGAGAATGTTGAGCGTTCCCGAAAGCAGCCCAGAACCGAAGCCCTCCATAAGAAAAGAGACTGTTCCTCCTTCGCTGAGATAAGTCACCGAAAGGCGATTATATGAATAGGCTGTTACAAGGGCAACGGCTCCTGCCATGAGGAACGCTACAGGTGTCCCACCTCCTCCTAACTGCACTGCTAGACCCAAAACCGCGAAGATTCCGCCGCCTACCATCCCGCCGATGCCGATGGCGATGGCTTCAGTCACGCCGATGCTCCGTTTTCGTTCTTTTCCCATCAAATCGCTCCAAAAATCGAAGTAAAGTATAAGCGTTTAATTTATAAAATATCTGTTCAACATCTAATAACAAGAATATTTTGGAATGATTTGTAGTCATACTTGAGTAGTTGTTTGATTAAGAGTTGTATCTTAGAAGCGCTGCAACTCCTCCCAAAACTGTGAGTTGAGCTTTTTCCTCTGAATCTGTAGAAATTACTTCAACTTTTGCATCGGTCTGTGAAGCCGCATCTTCTAAGACGTCAATGATGTCTTTTTCTTCCACTTCATATCCGTTTGAATTACATTGTTTGCAGAGGACCGATGCCATTTCCTGTATTGTTTGAAGCTTCTTATTGTTGTTCACTATTCTCTTCTTGGATAGCCCGCACGCTCTGCAGGTTACAACAATCTCAACAAATTCGATGTTGTCTGTCGCTAACGCAATTTCCACTTCGCCCTTGGTTATTGCCTTTAACACGGGTTTTAGTCCGTATGTAGCTAAGCCGTTTTGTTTGTGTAATTCTTCTGAAAGCCGTTGCATTACCACTTTTTCTTCAGGGAAACACATGTTCTTCAGAGTTTCAGATGACCGGTCAAGCATCTCCCTGAGTCCTTCTTTACCCACAGATTGTGTATCAAAAATCTTCAGAAGTGCATTTTTCAGCTCATATTGAAGGAAATCACCATTTGCGAAAGCAGTTTTTGTTGTGCCGGGTCCACCAACTATCAAAGCCATGACTTTTTGTTTTTCAAGAAACTCCTTTTGTGCATATTCTGCAACTCTGTGGAAAAAGAATCCAAGTTCCATGTCCCGTTCTCTTTCATAGCGTCTTTGGCTCTGCCCACCTTTTCCAGATTTCCCTGAAATCCCAGATGTGATGCTTTTAACCACTTCAAAAAGTTCACCATTTAGTAAACCGAAGCTAGCCTCCTTGGAATCCAGTGCAATGAACCCAACAATCCTTGGGTTTCGCAGCATCTGCCTTAAAGGCTCCAAATGGAAATGATGGTCAACTTCAAAAACATAGGTAACAAGAGGCTCGGGTGGAACAATTTCTTCTACAAGCAAAGCTTCGTTTTCATGGCTATCCTCAACTATGGTTCCAGCAAATATTGCCAATCCGTTCTCCGGAATTTCCTTTCTCTGCTTCAGATGCTGGATTATGCTCTTCATTGCGGCTTGAACACGGTCGCTAACACGCTCATCCTTTATGGGTGCAGAAGCATGCCCATTCTTGAGGTCCCTGATTACCTTATCCAAGGATGTAGTCGAAGGAATGTAAAGCGAAATGAATTCTGTTTCCAAGCCTTCTTTGCTTGACAGCCACGCTATCCTTTTTCGGAGCTTGTGCTGTTTCACTGAATTACTTGTTGCAATATGACATCCATGAAAATGCGTTATTTTTTTAGAAGCCAAAGTTACCACAGTGACCTGAAATGTGCCGAGGACTAATTATTATTTTCTCCGAATAAGGGGTGCACAGCGGTTTTATGTGTGCTTTTGTGTGCTCAGTTTTGTTATGACTATTCTTCGGAGTATCTTCAGGCCATGTATAAAGCCCAGCTTCTTTTTGCCTAGCCTTTTTCTGTATTTGATTGGCAGTTCCACAATCTTGTAGCCCAGGCAGTCAATACGGTGATTCAGCTCTGCTTCAATATCGAAGCCGTCTGATTCTGGCTTC
>CAZJLG010000034.1:0-10092 GCA_964546665.1 uncultured Candidatus Bathyarchaeia archaeon | reverse complement strand
TTCTATTCCCTGAGCTAATCCAGCGAAACAGTTTCCTACGCCAATTACGCCAACCTTAATTTTGCCCATGTAATCACATTCTATCTTTTACTCTGAGCAAATAGTAAACGGTTCTTCTTTATTTCTTTCGGTCAAAAAACGGACACACGACAGACAGACTCTTCGCGGTTCAGGGTTTTTCGTCCTCTTTCCAGAGCCGCTTCTCATACGCCGACTTTGGGCGAAACTTTCCCCGATGTTTTCTGATAGAGGATTTTCGGCGGGAGATGTTTTGGAGCCTAGCTTGGGCAATGGCTATTCGAGTCAAGGAGGGAGTCTTCTTCTTTCTTGGTTTGTATTCTGGAAGTTTGACCAGCGGAGAAGATTTTTTGGGTCTGTTCTCTTTTTCTTGAGCCAGCACTTCGGGGCGCGTGAAAGAAACTGTTTTTTCTTTGATGTTTACGTCTTTTACGGACCAGCCTATTCTTTGCCATGCCTTGGCTTGAACTGAGGTCGGGTTTGTCCACCATTCAGGGCTTTTGTGTGCGGATGCTGGAAGGTCATTGCCGATTATTCCCTCTATTTGCGAGAATTGGAGTCTAACCCATCTTGTCCATTTTGCTTTTCGGGACAGGTACAGTGTTAGGGGCATGTATTTGCCCTTGAAGGCTGGCTTGGGTGCCACGTATCTTCTGGCGCAGTTGAGGCAGACCAGATATTCGCCTTCGCGCAGGTCTTCGGTTACGCAGCTTTTGCAGAAGAGTTTTTTGCAGCGGGGGCAGCGGGTGAGCTGGGGGGGAGGCACTGTCCGTTTGCATAGGTTGCATTGGTTTTCTGGTTCTGGAGGGCGAGTTCCGCCTATCGGAATAATAGCATCTCGCACCGAACTCAACGTCCAGTTATTATAGATGAGGAGGACGTAAGATAAACCTAACTAAGCAGTCTGAAGTGCAAAGTTAGAATCTTTTCGTCAGTTTATTTATGCCATACGTTACCGGCGGAGCGGCTGCAATGAAGGAGACAGTCCGCAGAATAACTATCATCCATTGGTTTCCGATGTTGTCTGCTGTTGTCGCCATTGAGAGGGTTACGTGTGTGAAGTTGTGGATGCTACTGAAGGTTAATAGCACCATCAAAGATGCTCCGATGGCAAAAACTGTTGCGTGAACAAGATTGGTTTTTAGGTTCTTTGAGTAGTAGTGGCGGTCATAAAAAACAAACAGCACTAAACCCAGTATCATGCCCGAGAAGCCAGCAAAGTGTAAACCCGCCAGCTGCCACAATTGGAGGCTGCCAGATATATTCTCAACTGATATGAATATGTCAACACATATTGGAATCATCCAAGCTATGGCTATTATTGGGAAAAGAAAGAAGATTTTGCCTACGTAACCTTCAATTTCACTACGAACCTGTTTGCTTGTCCGCTCTTGCTCTCTTTCAACTTTTCGGAAGAGCACCATGCTTGTTTGCCCAATCTCGGAAAGACTATATTTTCCTCGGCTAGATTGTTCAACCAGAAGATTCAGCTCCTTTAGGTGGTAGCTGAGCAACCCAGTGTCGTTTATTCCTACGGCATTCTGGATGTCTGTGAAGGATGCTTCTCCTTTTTGTTCAAGAATAATCAGAATTTGGCGACGTATCGGATTCTTCAACGCGGCGAAGATGGAATCGTAGTCGCTTGTTTCTGTCAAGAGCCTCACTTGAGGTCTTCGTTGATTCGATGACGTAAAAGAGTTTTCGTGAAGAAAAACTGGAAAAAATACTGTTTTCAACAATGTACCTCTATTAGGAAGCTAATATGATTGCTGGGCGGTTTTGGGTAGGCTATAAATGTCTGGTTTGGTTGTGGTTAGTTTATGAGAATGTGGATGGTAGACCCGCGGATTATGTGCAGGCAGCATCTGCTGGGGGAGCATGTGGAGATTCACATGTTTGTGGGAGCAATTAGCCGCGGAAAATCGGTGAAAGGGTATCTGGAGAAGGGGCTGCTTGAGGTTCAAAGCCTGTACGCTCGCCACGAAGAGCTTGTGGAGGAGATGAAGCAGAGAGGCTACAGTCACAGCTCAGACATTGACCAAAAATGGAAAAACGCAGAAAGAACAGGGGCTATAGATAGAAAAAAGAATCTTGAGGAACTGCTGAAGCGCTGTTCAAGATGCAAACTCAGATACTCAGAAATCCCAGATTTTGACTCATAAGCTTAGTCACGCTAGTGAATGTGTCAGCACAGTTAATGCTCATTAGTATCGGGGATTGGGTCCTCCGATTTTGGTAGTCCTATCCATCTTGGAATTCTATTCAGGTATTCTTGATAGGAACTTCCGTATTTTTGGGCACAAAACCGCTCTTCATAAACTACAACAAAATACGATAAGACTATGAAGACAGTTGTAAGAATCAAGAAAATCAGGGAAACACATGCGATACTGGTGCCAAAGAAGATGAGGAATATGCCAAAGTACATGGGGTTTCTTGAAAAACGGTAAATTCCTTTGTTGACAGGCTGGTCTAATGCGGTAGTGAAAAAATTTATCATCGCTACGGTTTCAACGATTACGCCCAGCAAATATACGATTAATCCAGCATAGAACCATACTGTTCCCAATTCAAGTGGCAAAAAGACAGTGTAAGCTATTATGGCAAAGAACAGAAGGGAATAGATGTTCAAAAGAGTTTTTTCGTTATCACTAAGCGGACGGTCAGCACCTAGTTTCTGCAATATCTTTTTGTCAATCAGTTTCCCTGCTAGGATCTGGGGCAAAAAGTTAGAAAACAGGACATAAATCATGAAGACCCAAGCGTTCCATAAGCCCAACTCAAAAGCTGGAATAAGCAAAGCAACGAGCCCTTGAGACATTATCTAACATTTTCAGTGTAAACCATTTAAAGGCTTAATCTAACGTGCGTGAAAGTGCACGGGAGCGTCATTTGCGTTTTCTGACCTTATTGATTAAGAATATGATAAAGCCGAGCAGAAACAGCAGCGTGGCTCCAATCAAAAACAGGTAAGGGAACACCAGATGAGCAAACTCGGTGGGGAGCGTCAGGTCATGAAGAAGCAAGCCCACTACCCCCAAAAATGTTCCTATGCTGCCGAAGAAAAGCAGAGGACGAATATCGAACATCAGCCGGACAGTTGTTCCAAGTATTCTGCCTCCATCCTTTATGGGATGAAGCTTTGTTTCCCCCACTCTTGGCATGTAGCTTATGGGCACCTCAATTATTCTGGCATCAACGGCATGCGCTTCCGCCAGCATCTCCATGGCTAAGGGCATACCCACAGCCTCCAGATTCATGCTGTCCAAGAGCGTAGATTTGAAGGCTCTCATGCCGCTTTGAGTGTCATACACGTTAAGTCCCAAAGCCAACTTCGCAACAAGCCTAAGCACTCTGTTTCCGATCCTGTTGATGAAGGGCATTGCGCCCTGCTGCATCGCCGCAAACCTGTTACCCACCACCATGTCAGCCTTACCCTCTAGAATAGGCGTTACCAGTGAGGGTATGTGCTTGGGGTCATAGGTCATGTCAGCGTCCAGCATCACAAGGATTTTGGCGCCCAGCCCTTTTCGTGCATGCACAAAACCAGTTTTCAGGGCATCTCCGTAGCCCTTGCCCCGCTGATAAATGACGGTTGCGCCCATTTCTTTGGCAATCTGGTCTGTGCCGTCGGTGGAGTGCCCGTCTACAATCAGCAGTCGATAGTCATAGCCGCCCATGGCAGAGTTCACTGCTGCCACCACTTTTCCCACTGCCTCGCACTCGTTCAATGTGGGAATTACGATGACAACTCTCGCTGCAGAATGTTGAGCGGCTATTGTTTTTTCCTCCACGATACTATTGAACTTGATGTCACACTTAGCATTTATGCGATAATTAAATGGTGCGGGAAGTGGGACATCGGCATCCAAGTTTGGCAGCGAAATAGTATCAGCCTTTTGGTTTTTTTGCCTTTACAACCATACCTCTAGGAACAACATAGCCCCTGAAGGGAATCCACATGCTCTTATAGTAAGTGATAGAGATGTCGCTGAATCCAGATTTCTTCAATAACGTCTCCATTTCTTCGCCGCTATATAGCGTCAAATTGTAGTTTTTTATCTGCTTTGTGTGGTCTCTTCCGTCATCCTTGTTATAAGCCATCTCAAGAACTAACCTGCCTTCAGGCGCCAATACTCGAAAGATTTCCTTAAGCGACGTTTCTGGTTCAGGCCAAAAAAAGAAGGTTTCAATTCCCACAACCACAGAAAATTCATTATCATCCCACGGGATGTCGGATACGTTTCCTTGCCTGAATTCGGCTTTTCCTGATTTAATGAGATTTTTGTTGATGCTGCTTGCTAGCTCCACCATGTCTTCAGAATAGTCTAACCCAGCTATTCTTAAAACATGGGAAGCATACTTTTTTATGAAGACTCCAGAGCCGAAGCCTATCTCAAGATATTTATCATCAGGCTGAAGGTCAAGGGCTTTGGCAGCGTTTTTGTAAAAACTTCTGTGACCCCAAGCCATACCTCTCGCTAACAGTTTTCCAAAGAAACCTGTGGGCTTTTCAACTTGCGGCATTTCCTACTTACCCCTACTATATAATGTAGCTACTGTTTTCCGATCTCAAAATAAAGTTCAGAAGACATAAGTTAGTTGTTATGCGAAGATGCCATTGGCGAGGTCTCCCGCGAACCCCATTTTTAGGGTGAAAACCGATCATTTTTTTCGGTAGTTGGCAGGAATTGTGACCTGTTTTTTTTCTTTCTTCTTCATTTTCTTTTCTCTTAGCGCCTGTTTATGTTTTTCTATACCCGCTGTTTTTTCTTTTTTGCTTTTTTTGGTCAACTTTTTTCCTCCATCTAAAACATGGATCGAGTAGCATACGCAGGTGTGATTGCAGTCAATACACCTATAAAATTGTTTTTGAATAATCGCTTTGATCGAAGAAGATTAGTCGAACATTAGTTAGATAATAGTAAGTCACACGTGTTCGTGCGAACGAGCTATAAGCAGTGAAGCATGTAGGACTTGAAATGCAAGCTAATCAGCAGAGGAACCAAATCAAGAAGGGCATCCGCGTACAAATCGTCTTGAAGCAGCACCAACGGAGCGGAAAATTAACCGAGGGCACAGTCAAGGATATCCTCACCAACAGCTCAACTCATCCCCACGGAATCAAAGTACGACTTACAGACGGCAAAGTCGGCAGAGTACAATCAATAATAAAATAATTTCACTTTTTAGTGCGGGGGGATTCGAACCTTCTTCTTATCGGCGTTCGCACCCGCTACTTCCCCTTTTTGGCTTTTTTGGGAAATCGACCTGAATTTGGCAAATGGAGGAACAGGGTAGAGGTTAAGTGTTCTGAATGTAGTGGTAAGCAACTGTGACTATAGGTTTTCGTGCTGAAATGCAATACTTAAGCCAAAACTTCCCCCTTTTTTGATTAGTTGGTGATTATGCTCTTTCGTTCGCACCTGATTTAGATGAGATGCTGATTACTCCGAGTATAAGTAGGGCTCCGAAAATTCCGAGTAAAACTAATGTGGGCACTAGGAAAGTTGTTATAAAGTTGTTTGGGCTTATTTCTCCCCCAACCGTTTCATACTGGAAAGCGTCGCTGGTCCAGATTTTCGTAACTTGGTTTGAGGTCACCGTCTCTTCTTGGCTGTTTACAAAGGTTGCCTCAATAGTATCGGTACCTGGAGAAGTGCTTGTATAAGTGAATGATGCTTGCCCGTTGCTGCCAGTTAAAACTGTACTCGTTAATCCTGTATTTGGACCTGAAACAACATTAAAAGTGACATTACGGCCAACCACTGGATCTCCTGTGCCTGACACTGTTGCGTTAACCGTATGCGAGGTATTAACAGGATTTGTGCTAGATGCAGGAGCTAAAACTATGCTTTCAAGATGTACAGTTTGGCCGATGGTGTTAGTGTCTAATGTAACCGCGCCATTGCGTGCCAACGCTCTGCCATCCACCGTAGCGCCGGTATTCAGCGTGATTGATTCTAAAGCCAGAATGTTTCCCACAAAAGTAGAACTCGTTCCAATAGTCGCTGAACTGCCAACTTGCCAAAAGACGTTGCAAACTTGGGCGCCATTGGTGAGGGTTACAACGCTACTTGATGCAGTGATGAGTGTGGATTCCATCTGGAATATGAAAACAGCGTTGGGGTCTCCCCCACCATCGAGGGTGAGGGTCCCTGTTAGCCCAAATGTACCCGCCGTGGAGTTGTAGACGCCAGGCGGCAGGGTTGTTCCGCCGAGTTCCGTGGGCACGGTATAATCTGCTGTTCGTCCAGCGGCATCATTGTAGGCCGTGGTCAGATCGTTTTTAGCTAAAGTCAGTAAGCCGGGGTTATTTATTGAACCAACTGGTCCGGCAGCATCAACTGCATATATCGTTCCTGTCACTGTTCCCGGAGGAAAGCCAGTAATAGCGGCTCCAGTGGTTGGACTCAATCCAATATCTCCGTAAACAGTAGTAGCACCAGTGTTGGTTATCGCAGAGCCGGCCAAAACCGAGAAACTGACAGCAGTTCCAAGGGGTATGGTCGTTGGACTTGCAGCTTTGACCACGATTGTACATGCTACAAAAAGCAGTAGACTTGAAACAAAAATCGCGCTAATGCCTTTTCTGTTTCTAACTATCTGTTTATTTATCATGATATCCCTTCTCTGGATGAGTTTTGTTCATTTTTCAGTAATTATCTAAGAACTGTGCGAGTTTTGTTTGTGTTTGTTTTGGGTCTAATTTTAATGAATGCCAATAATAGTGTCGCTCCAAAGGTGTTGACATTCTGCACATCATACAGTATCAGTAACTCACCTAGACGGTAGTAATATATTAGTTTTTCCACACAAGCCAACAGAGCACAAAGCACAAAATCAAGAACAACTTCATGTGATGAGGATGCTGGGGCACAAGAACATAAAGAACACATTAGTCATACGCAGCTGGTGGATTTTCAGGATGACGATTACGTTTCAAGGAATAACAAAAACAATTGAGGAAGCTTGCCAATTAATAGAAGTCGGCTTTGAATATGTCTGCGAAATTGACAACATCAAAAATCTTCAGGAGACAAAAATAGTGAGCGTGAAAAGTGAGTGGGGTTGTCCAAAAGTGCGGGGGGTGGGATTCGAACCCACGAACCCCTACGGGACAGGCTCCTGAAGCCTGCGCCTTTGACCT
This sequence comes from uncultured Candidatus Bathyarchaeia archaeon, assembly GCA_964546665.1. Classification (GTDB taxonomy): domain Archaea; phylum Thermoproteota; class Bathyarchaeia; order Bathyarchaeales; family Bathyarchaeaceae; genus Bathyarchaeum. The sequence continues at coordinate 2,924 of CAZJLG010000034.1, read as the reverse complement.
AGCTCGGCGACCCCCGCTCCTTTGTTTCAGAAAAACAAATCTTCCTTAAGTGTCTTTTCGCTTCAGGGAAAATATAAGCTTAAAGAAGCATCTTTACATTAGCCAAAGGTGTGACGTGACAATTATGGACTGGATGGAAATACTGCGGGAATGCTCACAGAAGATGAGGAAAGCCGCCCTCAGATACTATGGCTCACCGAAAGCAGCTGTTGGTTTTGGCGTTGGAGCAGGCGGAGACACATCAAAACGGATTGACTTGGCTGCCGAGAAGGCTCTGATAGACTGCCTAGGCAAGCATGAGGTGTCATGTACGCTTGTCAGCGAAGAGGCTGGAACCAAACAGATCGGCTTTGGATCATCCGAAATTCATGTCGTAACGGACCCCGTGGACGGCACAACCAACGCTGTCCATGGATTACCCTTCAGCGCAAACGTCATCGCAGTTTCAACAAGCCCACGGCTCAGGGACGTAGAAACGGCAATCGTACACGATATCGTCCACGACGTAATCTACACTGCCCAGAAGAACCGGGGCGCCTTCAAAAACGGCGAACCAATTAAGCCCTCCGAAACGTCCAAGATAGAGGACGCCGTGATAGGCGTTGACTTGAACACCTTCAAGATAGATGAACTTTTAGCCAAACTGAAGGGACTGTATAGGGCGGGGAAGCATTTCCGCCACTTCGGAGCCAACGCGCTGGAGATATGCTACGTTGCGGACGGCAGCACAGACGCCTTCATCGACATCCGAGGAAAACTGCGGGTAACAGACATGGTCGCCTCATACCTCATACTGCGCGAGGCAGGCGGAATCTTGGTCTCGCCAGAAGGCAAAGAACTAGACGCCCCTTTAACAGCCACCCAACGGCTCTCCTTCATCGCAGCCTCAAACAAAAACATTTACAAAGCCATCACAGAAGCTCTAAGTGCTGACGGCTAGCAGTCCACTTTTTAACAGACAAAACCAGAAAGAGTAATGTGTGGCTAATTTGACTCAGATAAAGCCTGTACAGCCGTATCCAGCCCTATTACTACAGAACAACAGTGACCGAAACCTTGTGGTAGCTGACCTTCACATAGGCTGGGAAAGACTGCTAAGCCAACGAGGAGTCCACGTTCCATCCCAAACCCCAAAACTCAAGAACACGCTGCTTAAGCTAATCAAGGAAACTAAACCCACACAAGTAACCTTTCTGGGAGACATAAAAGACGCCATAACCAAAGTAGCCATGGAAGAATGGAAGGACATCCCAGAATTTTTCGAGGACATACAGAAACAAGTTCCAGACCTGCAGGTTATTCTGGGAAACCATGACGGAAACCTCGAACCCCTCCTTCCAGAAAAAGTAGAAATTGTTCCCGCCTCAGGCACCAGCTTCGGAGATGTCGGACTCTTCCACGGACATGCCTGGCCAGCCCCGGAGCTACTAGAGTGCAGGAGCCTAATCACAGGTCACGTTCACCCAACAGTAGCCATCCGCGACCCCATGGGACTCAGAATGACAAAACAGGTCCTGCTAAAGGCACCCTGCGACGGAACACAGCTAGCGAAGACTCTTCGCAAATATTTAGGCGCCAAAAACAGTAACCTCGATGGCTTTCTTGAAGAAAACAAACTGCAAGTTAACGTTTCACAGCTTTTCATAATGCCCTCCTTCAACCAGTTCCTTGGGGGACGACCAATCAACGAAAGAAAAAAAACAAAAAAGAAGGCTGACGCCTACATCGGTCCAATACTGCGTTCCGGCTGCGTAAACATGAACGAGGCAGAGGTGTACCTTCTTGACGGAACCTTTCTGGGAACAGTTGAGCAGCTGAAGCCGCTGAGTTAACCAGCAGAAACACGAAGCCAGTTTAGAAAAGTTTTAATGAATTCCAGAACGTACGTACCTGCGAAGGTGAATGTAATGTCAGAGGATGACTTGCCTGAATGGTTCAAAAAAAGAAAGAAACGTACCCCATTTTTTGGAAACTGGTTCTTCGGAGACATCGAAGAGATGATGAAGGAGATGGAGGAGATGATGGAACACGAGTTCAGCCAATTCAAAACCCGCATACCAGAAGACCTGAAGCGGGAACGCAAACTTCCTGACGGCTCAACCATACCCGAGTGGGGGCCCTTCGTGTACGGCTACAGCATGACCATCGGACCTGACGGAAAACCGAAAATAAGGGAGTTCGGCAACGTTAAGCCCTCAAACGACCCTGAAAAATGTGGCATCAACGGACCATGCATAGACGTGAAGGAGGAACGGGAACCGCTTGTGGACATAATCACCACGAACGGCGAAATAAAGGTCATAGTCGAACTTCCGGGCGTCGCAAAAGAGGACATTAAACTACATGGAACAGAGGACAAGCTAACGATTTCTGTTGACATTCCTGACCGCAAATACTTCAAGGAAATTGAGATGCCAGCGAAAATTGCCCCCAAGAAGGCTAAAACATCATACAAGAATGGGGTTCTGGAGATTACGGTACCCAAAACCGAGGAGAAAAAGAAGCCCAGCGGAGAAGAAATAAAAATCGAGTAGCCAACAAAACGGCTCATCACAGGCTGCTTAAACGCTTCTCCTAGAAGCCCAACACGTTCACAAAGGAAAACAGAACATGAAAACAGCCAAAGAAATCAAGGTGCTCGAAAAAGTTTGCAGCGAAGCAAAAACCAAAGGCAAAATAACGGATGAGCAGCTAACCCAGCTTTCAGAGGCCTTCGGTTCACAGTTCACTAAGGCATGGGAGACCGTACAGGAGAAGCGGGTTAAAAAGTACATTTTTAGTCCAAGCGGCAGAATCGTTTGGATAGTGGTGGGCAGAGAAAGGGAATACCAGATTATGCCAGCCGCGGGTTTCTGCTCCTGCGACGACTTCTATTTCCGCGTAATGGACAGGGAAGCAAGCATCTGCTATCATCTTATTGCCCA
>CAZJLG010000033.1:0-10117 GCA_964546665.1 uncultured Candidatus Bathyarchaeia archaeon | reverse complement strand
TATCAGTCAACTATAATCTTTCATGTGCACCATTTTAATAACTTAATCTATAGCAACCCTGTTTATCTGATTCTAAAAAACTGTTATGCAGAATATATACGGTCTCTTCATACGAGTTAAATCAAACAAGCCTCCAAAGGTTCTGCTGCTCAACCGCTGAGGAGGCTACTGGAAACGAATTCGATAAAACGTGTAACCATACACGAGGTAACCGAACTGGTAGACAGCATCGCACAAGTAAACTCTAAACAGCGAAACTCCTGAAAAGCACCTGTTCGTCGCCTAATCTCCGTCTTTTCGACCCTACCTTAGGTTATGGCTTTAAATTCTCGGTTCCCAGCAACTGTTTTATAACTTTTAGATGACTTTAATTCGAGAGCGTTGCGTAAGGGAGCGGGGTTCACGGATGAGAGACAAAGTTGTTGTGGGTATAGCTGGAATGCCTGGGTCTGGCAAGGCAGTCTTCCGGAAAACCCTTCAGAAAATGGGCTATCCCGTCGTGATAATGGGGGACGAAGTCAGAGAAGAAGCCAAACGAAGAAACCTTGAACCAACACCCGAAAACCTGGGCACATTAATGCTCAACCTTAGAGAAACAGAGGGACCAGCCGCCATAGCCAAACGATGCATCCCAAAACTGGAAAAAGCAACTGAAAAGATAGTCGGCATCGACGGCATCCGAAGCCTCCCCGAAGTCCACGAATTCAAGAAGCACTTTCCACGCTTCCTTCTGGTTGCCATCCACGCCTCCCCAAAAAAGAGGTATCAGCGCCTCTTTCGAAGGAGACGAAGTGACGACCCTCAAAACTGGGAAACCTTCATGGAACGGGACACAAGAGAACTCGGCGTCGGAATGGGAAATGTAATCGCCACTGCGGACCAGATGATCGTAAATGAGGGAACCTTCACTCAGCTGAAAACCAGAATCAAGAAAGTCTTGAAGGAGATTCTAGAAGATGAATAAAATATCTGTTCATATAGAGGTGGAGGTTAACCCCACCGAAGACTTGGAGAAAGTCAAGCAGGCAGTGGAAAACATCTTTGGAGCCGTAACCTTCAAGGCTGAATCCAGAACCTGGGGACAACTGCTCATAGCCAAAACCGCAGGAACTAACGGTCTCACCAAAATGTATAACATCCTCAGCAGAGAACGGATTCGAGCAGCTGCCCGAAAAGTCCTCCTAAGCGGAATGGACGAAAACTCGGTAACTTTTTACCTGAACAAGCAGGTTGCGTACGCTGGGCACATTTCCTTCTGCCAGAAAACAGCGGAATCGCCTCTGGGACCCATAAGCGTGGAAATCCGCTGCAGCAACCCACGGGAACTAATAGAATGGCTCACGCCAAAACCAACAAAAAGAACGCCTCCACCTAAACGACCAAAATAGGTGTGGCTACAATATGGCTAAACCAGAAATCGGCTTGTCAATGCTCTATTGCCTAGATGAGCCCTTCAACGCTGTTCTGAAGCGCCTACCCGAAGTCTCGGTGAAACACATAGAAATGCCTGACGAAGGACTGCACACCCTAAACCGAAGAAGAATCAAACAGCTGAAACAGGCAGCAGAAGCACATAACCTAGACTTTGTAGTCCACGCACCATGGGCAGGAATAAACATCGCCACCCCCAGCCCAGACCTGCGCCGCGCAGTCCTTAAGCGTCTAACAAAATCGCTGGTTCTTGCAGGACAACTAGACTGCCGCCTATGGCTGTTTCATCCAGGCTCCAAAACTGGCCTCAGCCACATCTACCCTGGAGAGGATTGGCAACTAAATCTCCAGTCTGTCCGCGCCTTACTGAAGGTCGCCAGAAAAGAAGGTGTCGAAATCGCCATTGAGAACACTCCTGAGCCCTTTCCTTCCCTCATGAAAAGTGTAAACGACTTTCGCAGATTCTACGAAGAGCTTGACGACGACATAGGGATGGTGCTGGATGTAGCTCACGCAAACCTGAACAACCAAATCCAAGACTTCATGGAGCATTTTTCCAAGAAAATTGTTCACGTACATGTAAGCGACAACAAAGGAGACAGCGACCTGCACATGGGACTAGGACAAGGAAACATAGATTGGAGCGCCTTCGCTAAATTGGTCAAAACGGCAGATTACAGCAACCTGATAATGATTGAATCAACAGACCACATTGAAGAGAGCATTCAGGTTCTAAGTAGACTCTTCGGTTAATCTTGTAGAGGAAGCTCTAATCGCATAAAATCTTCTGCAACATCCGTATTCACGAAAATCTTTTTCGCCTGCTCCAGCAACAAGTCTGCATCCTTGTATCTGGCGCTAATATGCGTCAAAACTAGCCTCTTCACCCCAGCTTTTTTCGCGGTTTCCGCCGCTACACATGGAGTTGAATGCCCATCCTCCATGGCTCTTTCAGCCAGTTCATCATCAAAGGTGGCTTCGTGAATCAGCAGGTCAGCCTTCTCAGCTAGCTTCACAACGTTTTCTGACTGTCCAGTGTCTCCGCTGTAAACGATTTTTCTTCCAGGACGAGAAGCGCCCAAAACCATTTCAGGTTCTACTTTTTTTCCGTTTGGGAGTGTAACTGATGAGCCACATTGAAGCTTTGACCATAAGGGTCCCTCAGGAACTCCTAGCTTTTTGGCTTTTTGTGTGTTGAATCTTCCGGGTCTAGGCTTCTCCACCAACGCGTAGGCTAGGCTGTTGTCTATGTGGTTTGATTGGGCGGCGATAACCGTGTATTCTTTTTCTTCGCAGACCAGACCCGCTTCCGCTTCAGAAACTTCCACAGGGAAAGTGAGAGAGAACTGAACAGTCTGGTTTATCGCCTCCACAAAAGCCCTGATTCCCACGGGTCCATAAATCTCCAGCTTCTTCTTCCTGCCCAGCAAAGCCATGGTCTGAAGAAGCCCAGGCAAACCCAGAACATGGTCGCCGTGCATGTGAGTGACAAAAACTTTTGTTTTGCGGTGAAAGCCCACTCCTGCCTGAATCATCTGCCGCTGGGTGCCCTCGCCACAATCAAAAAGCAGTAGTTCATTCTTTCTTCGAACCGCAATGGCTGACAGTCCCCTCTTGGGCGTTGGGATGCTTCCTCCTGTTCCCAGAAAGATTACCTGCATGTTTGTCAGCTCGCTTTTACCTCCCGTAATGGTATGTTTTTCTGCTTATTTGATTAAGCCTTTGCTGGTCTTGTCATGTTTTTTCGAAGACCACTATTTCTCTTGTTAAACTCCCATGAACATAAACAAAATGCGACTCCATATGCTTAAAGCCCGCCCCCTCGCCAATCTCGGCTATTTTTGCTGTTTGGGGAGACGCCATACAGATTCTTCTGCCCCTCGGAATTCTGTCGCTGACTGCAGAAAGAAAGTCCTCAACGATCAGTCTGGTGCTTGTTCCCAAGGTGCTTGCTGACCTGCCATATGGTGGGTCCGTGACGATACAGTCTACTTTGGTTACTGGAGGATAACGGGCATCAGCTACTAGCGCTCCTTCAGGGTCTATCCCATAATGTTGAAGGTTTTTTCTTCCTCCCCGTAGCATGTGCGGCTTGGCATCAAAACCCAGAACCTTGCATCCTATTAGTCCTGCTTCTACAAGTATTCCTGCGGCTCCACAGAAGGGGTCCAAAACTAGGTCGCCCTTTTTTGGTTGAGCCAAATTCACCATGACCCTCGCTAATTGGGATTGCATCGCTGTGGGATGAAAGAAGGGTCGTTTTCTGGGTCTCCTCTCAGAGAAGGGCTTCGGGATTATCTCTCCAGTCTTTAATCCAAAAATGAACTTGTTGTCTGTTAGGACGCCGAAGAAGGGTTTCTGCGGATTCGACAAGTCAACTTTTGTTCTTTTAACTGATTCCAGTATCTGTTCTCCAAGTTTCCGTTCCAACTCGACACGATTAATCTCAGGAGCAACGCCCTTTATGCGCCTAACTCTAACAACAAAACTCTCCTCTCCGATATAGTCGTCCAAAGCAGCGGAGCGTATGTTGTCAAAGATTTCTGGGAGATTGGCGCCGCAGCTGAATATTTCTTGGCAGCACACTCGAGTATAGGCAGATCTAGACTGGATTGCCGTTACGCTGTCCGGGTCAGCTTCAAGCCGCAGAACCTGGGTCAACTGCTCCAAAATCTGGTACTTGTAGCCCTCCGCCTCTAGGATAGCCTGCGCCTCAGAAACAGGTAAAGTCTCATGTGCGCCTGAAAGCAGGAAAAAAAGTTTTGCCACTTGTTGGGCACCTATCTTGCTAGCGCCTCCGCAATCAATGGAGCAAGCGAGACTGTTCTCACTGAGGTTGGGATGCTGTCGGTTCCCACGATTTCTTCAGCGCCGTTTTGCAGAATCTTCTGTTTTGCTTCGCCTATGAGTAGCGGATGCACGCAGGCAGCATAGACTCTTCGTGCCCCCTGACTCTTCAACATCTTAACTGCCTTGGCTATGGTTCCGCCAGTGCTGATTATGTCATCGAAGACAATCACGTCTCTGCCCTGTACATTGAGGCTTTTCTCTTCCACCTGAATCTCGCCTGTGTAGCGGTCACGTTCCTTCTTTAGCCAGCCACATCCTCCGCCAAGAACCCTGTCTGCCTCCTCAGCCAACTCGATTGCACCCTTATCCGGAGACAACGAAAAAGCGCCATCCAATCCCCTGTTCTTGAAGTGCTCCGCAAGCAAAGTTATGGCTGAAAGGTTTTCTGTTGGAGCAGAGAAACGTTTTAACGTGTTTTCGGAGTGGATGTTCACGGTTATGAACTGGTCAGTTCCGCATGCCTCAATGATTTTAACTAAGGTGTTGGCGCTGACGACCTCGCCAGACAGAAACCGTTTGTCCTGCCTAGCAAAAGCCAAGTACGGCACCACAGCCGTCACTTTCTTTGCTCCCAACTCCTTAGCTGCGTCAAGCATCAGCAGAAGCTGCATAACATTCGTGTCCTGTGGATGTCCAGTGGACTGAACCACAACAACCTCTTCACCATCTAGGTCGCCTTCAAAACGGAGACAGTATTCTCCATCAGGAAAAGTCTTGAGATTAACAGGAACAGTTCTGGCCTTCAATATTTCAGCAATTTTTTGCCCCAAACTCGTGGAGGCTGGACCCGGAACAACTATCACAGTTTTCCCTTCTTGTTGTATTCTTCCAGCAGCTCTTTTGCCCTGTCCATCCGCACCTTACGCTCCGAAACCATCCGCTCAACAATCATGTCGATTAGCGGTCCTGAGGCTCCGGCTGTAATCGCCACGTTTCGGGCATGCAGAGACATGTGTCCCCTCTGTATTCCCTCATGAGCTAAAGCGCGTAGGGCACCGAGGTTCTGAGCCAAGCCCACAGCAGCCATAACTTCTCCCAGCTCGTTGGCTGTTTTTACGCCCAGAATCTTGATTGCCACCTTTGCGGTTGGATGCACTTTTGTTGCTCCGCCTATAAGCCCCACAGCCATGGGCAGCTCGATGGAGCCTACTAGGTCGCCGTCGCTGTTTTTCTCCCAGTAGGACAGGACGCCGTAGTGCCCGTTTCTTGCTGCGTACGCGTGGGCTCCCGCCTCTATGGCGCGGTGGTCGTTGCCTGTGGCTATGACGACGCCGATTATGCCATTCATGATGCCCTTGTTGTGGGTTGCCGCCCTGTACGGGTCTGCAGCCGCAAAATTGTATGCCTCAACTATTCCATCAACAACCTCTTCGCCGCCCACTTCCTCCTTCGCTATGACCGCCCATGCTCTTGCCAGACGCTTCACGGCAAGGTTCGAGATTATCCGCAGATAGACTCTGCCTCCGGTCAGTCGTTCAATCATGGGGGCAACTGCCTCAGCCATGGTGTTCACTGCGTTGGCGCCCATAGCGTCTCTGCAGTCAACATGAAGCTCTGTTATGACCATGGGGCCAGACTGGGCGTCTATCACTCTAACTTCTAGGTCTTTGGCGCCTCCTCCAACAGAAACCAGCATCGGGTCCATGTCGTTGGCTTTCTGCAGAATCTCCTTTTTCGCTGACAGTATCTTCATTTTTGCCGCGAAAGGGTCTTGGATGTCCACGGCTTGTATCTGCCCAATCATAACTGGGTCAGTGCTGCTGGTGAAGAACCCACCTTTCTCTCGTGCCATCTTAGCGGCGTAGGTGGCTGCCGCAACCACTGACGGCTCCTCAATTGCCATGGGTATCAGGTAATCTTTTTTGTTGACTAGAAAGTTCATGGCGATTCCAAGAGGCAACGGGAACGTTCCGACCACGTTTTCTATCATACGGTCTGCCAGTTCCATCTCTAGGGCGCCTGTTGACTGAAGAATTTCTGCTTCTTCATCAGTTAAGTCTGCAAAATCCTTTACGTACTTCATTCTCTCTTTGGGAGACAACTTGTAGAAGCCTGAAACTTGAGAAGTTTTTTTCATTATTTTTATCCTTCTTTGATAGCGCACAGTTTACTTGAGCGGAATCGCATATGAATTTAACTGAGGCAAGAATTTTGCTGCTGTTCTACACTCTTTCGATGCAGGAGATGTAAAAGACGATGTCTTTCGTGAATTCGTGCCACTCCTCAGCTATTCTTCTGACTTCAGCCTCTGAAAGTATGCTGTCATCAGAGTAGAATCTTGAAAATGTTCTTCTGACGCCAAGGTCACCCGCTGGAACTGTTGCGTCTCTCTTTAATCCCGCAGCCAGCACCATCTCGGCAGTCCATGTTCCTACTCCACGAAACTTTTTCAGGGTCTCCGCCACCTGCTCGTTTGCCAGCAACCTTAACGCCTCAGGGTCGAATTCGCCCTCTGCGGTTTTGTCTGCTATTCCTTTGATGTATTCTGCTTTTTTCCAGCTTACTCCACATTGTCTTATCTCCTCAAGAGTTGCCTCAGCAAGCCGTTTTGGTGCTGGAAAATCGTAGAAGATGCTGTTTTCTGCTTCTACTGTTTCGCCGAAGGTGGTTACCATCCTGTTTGTTATCGAGAAAGCTACACGTATCGAAATCTGCTGCTGTATTATCGTTTTAATTATGCTCTCGAAGACTGTGGCTCCCATGCTTCCCGCCTTTAATCCATACAGCTTCTGTTTCACATCCCTTAGAACTGGGTCCTTGTGCATGAACTCGTAGAGCCCCGTCAGGTCTTGGCTGAACGAAAATATCTCATCCAGCTTCTTCTCTAGTTCCTCTTTTTCCTGTTCAGTAATTGTCTGGAATGTTTTTGCTTCAATTTTCGGCTCTTCGATGGTGCCTAATGACTGTAATGCAACAGGAATCAGCTTGCCAGAATCTAGCCGTAGTGCCCGCCTCCAAACGCCGTCCTCAAAGACTTCGGGCATCGGCTTGTCAAACCCAAAAATGCTGCAGTTCAGCTCAAAATCGTAGGGAGGCTTGGGGCGGATGTGGAAGATTTGGGCTGACAACCGTATTCCCTCTTGTGGTAATCAGCAAACTGTTGTCTTCCCTAATAAACGATAACAAAAAAAGAAGGATTAAATGGTGTCACTCGCTCCACGCTTGGTTTGAAAATTCGGTTGCATGTAGAATCTTCTGTTTGAAGTCGCTGTCTTCGCATTCGAATGTGTACATCACGAAGCCGTCGAAGGCGAAAAAGTGCATTCTGCCCGTTTGATAGATTATCTCTGGTTTAGCTATTTTCACCAGTTCCAGAAACTCATTCTTTCTGAATTTAACGCGATACGAGCTGGTGTGCTGCGCTGCTACTATAGCGGCTGTTGTAGCTCCTGCTGTTGCCATTTTTCCTCAACCTCGACGTACTATAACGCATTTTTCTGCTATAGCCTTTCCTACAATCCTCTATTCTGCGGAGATTCCCCTTTTCGAAACATCTACCTTTATATACTAACGTTGCAACAAAGAGGGAAAAGGCGAGTAATATGCGATATTGCCCTGAATGCGGCGGCGAACTACATTACGTATCACTTACAAAACATTATGTTTGCAAGAGCTGCGGCCTTTCTCTCACCCCTCAGGAACTTTACGAGTTGCGTGAAAAGCTGAGACCACGATTCGAAACAGAAGAGGACCAGCGACAGCAACAGAGAAAGGATTACCTGAAGTGGTGGCTCGGCAAGAAAAAATAGTGTCTGCAGAAACATAACGTTTTGACAACAATCTAGGTAACATGCTTTTTAACCCAAACTCCGCTCGCAAACAAAGCAGTTATTACCCTTCAAAGTCAATCTAATAACCAGATTTACTTCAGGTAGATGTTTCCATGAACCAGCCAGTAGAAATAGTCTGCATCGGAAACGAGCTTCTCATAGGCAAAACTCTGAACACAAACGCTCAATGGCTAGCCAAAAGAGTCACCACGCTGGGCTTAACCACTCGCCGCATCACAGTTGTGAGCGACGACATCAACGAAATATCCTGTGCCATAACTGAGGCGGTTCAACGCAGCCCCGGCTTCATCTTAACCACAGGCGGGTTAGGCCCCACCTTTGACGACAAAACCTTAGAGGGGCTGGCTAAGGCGTTAGGGCAAAGAATCGAAGTCAACGAAGAGGCTCTTAGGATGGTCAAGGAGAAGTACCTCAGCTATGCGCGGGAGGGCAGGATGGAGGCGGCTGAGTTGACTACTCATCGGATAAAGATGGCTAAACTTCCAGAACAGGCCACGCCTCTGCCGAATCCCATCGGAACAGCGCCCGCAGTAATTGCGGAGCATGAAAACGTTACCATAATCGCTCTTCCAGGAGTCCCCTCTGAGATGAAAAGCATATTCGACGAGTCAGTGGCTCCTCTGCTGAAGCAGGCAGCGCATGGCATAACCTTTTTTGAAACAAGCATAGAATCTGCGAAGGTAATGGAGTCGGAGATGGCTCCTCTCATCGACAAGGTGATGCACAGCAACCCCCATGTTTACATCAAGTCCCACCCGAAAGGAACGGAAAGGCTTCCCCGCATAGAATTTCATCTCTCCACAACAGCCAAAGACTCCAGCACCGCCAGACAGCGTGTCACCCAAGCACTCATCCAGCTTACGGAACTGATTCAGGAAAAGGGCGGAAAAATCAAACCTGTGAAATCAGTGAAGTGACAAGAGTCTTCGAAAAAGCAGACAAAAAATATATTATCTTAGTGGTTGTATGGTGGTTCACGCGCTTGTTACGTTGAGGTGTTTGTGTGGTTGTAATGTTTATTATTGGAACAGCAGGGTCTGGAAAGTCTCTTCTCACTGCCTCCCTTAATGAGTGGCTCAAAGTTGAGAAACAGAAGGCGGCAACCGTAAACTTGGACCCCGGCGTCGTGAATTTGCCCTACGCCCCAGATATTGACATACGCAACTCCGTAGACATCAACCAAATCATGGAAGACTACAATCTTGGACCCAACGGCGCCCTGGTCTTAGCTGCTGACCTGATAGCTGAGGAAACTGAAAGAATCGGAGGAGAAATTGAGGACCTCCAAGCCGATGTGGTCATCGTTGATACTCCGGGGCAAATGGAGCTGTTTGCTTTCCGAGCCAGCGGACCCTACATCGCAAACGAGTTAACGAAGGAGCAGAAAGCCATCATCTACCTGTTTGACGCCGTTTTCTCCTTTAATCCCCTCAACTACGTCTCGAACATGTTCCTTTCAGCCGCAGTCTATAACCGCTTCTTCTTTCCGCAATTGCATGTGCTTTCGAAGTGCGACCTTCTTCCCCCTGAAGAGGCTAACCGCATCTTGGAATGGTCTGCTGACCCTGATGCCCTTGAAGCTGTTATTGAAGAGAAGTTAAGCGGCACGAGAATGCTTCTCAGCCGAGACATGATGCATGCTATCTATGGTCTGGGCTTGGAGTTTGAGTTGATTCCTGTTTCTGGGAAAACGAATGAGGGGCTGCTTGAGCTCAATTCTGCTCTGGAGCGTATTCTTGCAGGAGGAGAGAGATTTACGTTATAGTGCTGTCGGCTTCTTTTTCGGTGCTTTTTACTGTTCCGAGTTAGATTCTGTCAAAGAGCAAATTAAGGCGTTAAAGCCATAAAGTGAGCATTATGGGGTCTAATTTAAACTAATGTAATAAAAACTTTGACGATTCTGTATCTATTTAAGTCATATACACCTATCTCATTTATGCATAATATTTATATTTAGCCTCATTATGAATCTGTAGCCATGATGAAAAAGAGAATGCTCAAGCTTCTGTTTGAGCTTATGAAGAACGCGAAGAGAAGCGACAGGG
>CAZJLG010000032.1:0-10384 GCA_964546665.1 uncultured Candidatus Bathyarchaeia archaeon | reverse complement strand
ATTATTGGAACGCTGAAGACAAAGGGGTCTATCCCAAAAATTTGAGCTTGCCACAGGTTTGTTCTTTCCACTTTCGTAGTAATGGAAAAATCAGGATAGGATGAATCTGCTTCAACAAGAACACCTGTGGATTTATCCCAGTAGAATTCGGTTTCTGAGGTGTTCGCATACACTACATTCCGGTTTGCACCTGCGTAGCTTTTCTCTTTAACTGCAGTGATTGTTATGTTGCCCTCATTTGACGCAAAGTTTTCACCGACATTCAGGTTTGCGGGAATAATGAAGGCCTCTCCCATTTGACCAGTCGCCAGATTCAGGGTATGGTTTTCACTGCGTAACACGTCATCAGAATATCTTGACGTAATTTCGATACTGACGTTTTTTCCGTCCACATCTGTAACGTCAAGTCTGCTCCAAGTCACATCGTGTCCAGCGGGAACATTGCCAGTAGCAGTTACTTTGTATTCTATCCAGTGACCCTGTTTCACGCCCACTTCAATCTCAGCTGAAACAACTGCCGAAAACAGCATAGTAGCTAGAATAGCGAAGCATACCAGATGCAATGCAATTTTTCTTTTCATACAGCACCACAACCAGATTATTGTCACAGTTTTTATGGGTTACGGAACAACGGGAACATAGTTAGCCTTAACAAACATAACGGAACCATTTTAGGTCTACCTATGTTTCTATGAAAACTTGGCTTTCTCCATCCTCTTTTTCGATACGTATCACATACTCCGCCTTCTCTGCGAAGGCTTCATTGTGAGTTACTGCAATTATCTGTTCGATAGACTTCAAGCGGCTGACAGCCTCAGCTAACCTTTCCACGGAGCCGTCTTCTCGTCCCAGACTTTCTGTAGGCTCATCCAACAAAAGCATATCGAGTCCATGGCCTGTTCTTGACTGCATAATCAGCTGCCCCAAACCAGTACGATAGGCGAAGGCAAGCAGCGTCCGTTCTCCTCCTGAAAGATTCGATACTTCTCTTTGGTGTCCCTCTTCACTGATTACATAAGGCGAGTAGGTCTCATCAATTTCAATGTTTAATGCTGGTCCCGCATCTCCGACTAGGCTGTCTAGCACCTGCTGAACAGTGCGTTGAAGGTATTTGACGAATTCGCTCCTAAGTTTAGGCTGCACGCTTCGGTAGGCAGCCCTTATCCTGTCCACTATTCCAAGAAGCTCCACGATTTTCTCTTTTCGTTCAATCTTATGTTGAGCGTTCTCCAGCCTTTCCCTCAATTCATCCACCCGCAACGAAAGATCAGCTTTTCTCTGCTCCAAACTCTCCATTTCATGCTTGGCATTAAGGTGCTCAGTGAAAGCGGTTTTTTGCAGTTTTCGCGCAGACTCCAACTCAGTAACATCAAATTTAGTTATCTCCTCCCGCGTCTCATCAAGCTGCTCCAGAAGAGTCATCTCCTGTTTCTTTGCCTCTGAAGCTTCTGCAGTGAGCTTGCTCAGTGACTCCTGTTTTTCGGTAACCTGGCCCTTTATGTCTCCGATTCGGGGGATAAGCTGCTGCAGACTCGAAACAGCAATGTTGACTACACTGTGGAGACTCTTCAGTTTATCATGATTTTTCTGCAGTTCCGCCAGCCCTTTTGTGCGTTCAGCTTTTTCTTCCTGAAAGTTTTCGAGAAGGCTTTTCTTGTAGTCCCCGCTGAGTTCCTGCAGGCATGTGGGACACTTGTTTTCAGTTTCTAGGTTTGACAGCCTTTTTTGAGATGTTTCCATCTCTCTTTTTGTGGCTTCCTGTTCACCGGCTATGTTCCTCAATTGTTCCTCAACTTCAGAAAGATAGCTTCTTAGCGCTTCCATTGATGTGTCTGACTCCATGCCAGCTTCTTGGAGGGCACCACGATGGGACTTCTCCTGCGTTATCATCTGCTTCAAGAGCTTTTCTAGCTCGTCAAGGCGCCTCTTGTTTGCTTCAGTTTGGTCAGCCAGTTCTCTTGCCCGCTTCTTGAGGTTAACAATGTTTGTTTGAATCTGAACCTCTCTTCTCTGCAGCTCCTCTGTTGTTTTTCTCAGTTCCTCTAGCCCCTCAAGCTTTACGGTTGCCTCTTGGAGAACCGATTCTGCCTGAGCAAGTTTTTCCTCTGCGTTCCCGATATGAGTTGTAACTGCCGAAAATTCTTCAACTGCGCTGTTGTAGTCTTTTTCAAGCTTGTCTACGCGTATTACGTCTGCGTCCCGTTCGAGAACATTCTTCTCAACCGTGTATTCTTTCTCAAACTGCCGCAGCTCGCTCCAAGCCACATCGTAGTCGGAAAGCCCAAACAGTTTATCCAGTTTTGTTTGCCTTTGCCTCGGCGTTATGTCCAGCAGCTCTTTGAGGTGTTCTTGGCGCACCCAGACAACTTCTCGGAAAATGTTTTTGTCCAGCCCAGTTAGAGCTTTCAGCTCCTCGGCTACGGCATCGTTTTTGGTGTCTGCAATCAACTTGCCGTCTCGATATAATCGGAGTTGGTCAATGTCTTGGCTGATGCCTTTTCCGCGCCTGTGAAGCGCTCTGTGAATCTTGTAGGTTCTGCCGTTGTGAAAGAAGACAGCTGTCACGTTTCCTTTGTCAGCGCCTTCTCTGAGCAGATAATCGTAGCTTCTGCCTAGGGGGTCTCCGAAGAGCGCAAAATCGAAGGCATAAAGAACAGTGGACTTTCCCTGCCCCAGACCGCCCACCAGACAGTTAAATCCATTAACAAAATTAATGACTGTTTTGGCATGCGACCGAATGTTCTCCAGATGCAGAGACTCCAGCTTCAAAGAAACGCCTCCAGCTTCTCTTTGACCTTCAGTTCCCGCTTCTCCACCAAAGGACCAATCAAATCGATAGCAAGCCTCGCAATCTTTTCGCTATCTGTCCGGCTATAGCTTTCACAGAAAATCTCGAAGAAATACTCGAAAGCCTTTGTATTCAGGTCCTTCAGGTTTCCCCCAAAGATGGAGCGGATAATATCCTCCGAGATTTCGGTTTCTCTGAGGCGAAGAATTGGATGAACAAGAAGAGATTTCTCTCCAGCATTTCTTATTTGCGCAAGGTCGATTTCTCCACGTGCAGCCTCGGCAGGCAGGACCCCCTTGATGACAGGAACTACGATGGCTTCGGCTTCATCATTCTCTTTGACCAGCTGAACCACTGCCTCAGTTATTTTTGATGGAGTCAAGCCAGTGTATGTCTTCTCCAGAATAACGAATTTACGTGGAGTCTCCAGCGGTATTCGTTCAAGTTTCGGTTTCCCGTTCTTGTTAACTTGGACGTGATAGAAGCCCTTCTCAGTTCTCGCCTCATCATAACTTGCCGTTTCTATGCCGCCACTATAAACCAGCAGACCATCCTTGAATCTGGACGTGTAAGGCTTGTGAATATGTCCGCCCGCGTAATAGTTGAATCCTTCAGGAAGACTTTCAGGGCTAGCCTCAGCCTCCATCTTTGGCGGCTTTATTGCTGGAATATCCAAGGCCATATGAAAAACGAGGATATTAAACAGAGAGGGGACAGGAGCGGGCTTATTCTTTTCCAGAAAGGCAGGCAGCTCCTCCATAGTTTTTCTGGCTGTTCGAAAGTTAGGTATGCCATAAACGTAGCAGCTTTCGTTTCTCCAGCAGGCGCCCTCATGGCGAGGCAAGTACCAGATTAAGCCTGCGCTGTCTAGAGGATTAAGAATAGTGCCGGTTATTACGTTGGGTGCAGAGTCGTGGGAACCGTCAACAGCGAGAACAGGAATCCCCGCGTCTTTTAGTCTCCGAAAGTTGCCGATAGCCACTTCAAGCGTGGAGTTTGAGGGGCGTGCATGCTCGAAAATGTCCCCCGCGATTATCATGAAGTCAGGCTTCAGCTCGATTGTTTTGTCCACCAGCTCCCCAAAGGCGTTGCTGAAGTCTCTGCGGCGCACATCCAGATTATACTGGGCGTAGCCTAGGTGCAGGTCAGCGGCGTGGACAAAACTGAAGGGCATCATTACCTGTTCTTTCTCCTCTCCAATCTGTTAACTAGCAGATATGTTGCTTCGGCGGCTTTTATAAATAAAAGTTTCACATCTGAATAGCTTTTTCCCAGTCTCCAGCGTCTTGTTCAAAATTCGTATAAGACAGATTCAATGCTGCGAGCATAATGTTCAGGGCAGCATAAACAGGTTGGCGGTTTTGCACTTAGAAAAGTTTTTAGATAACACCACCGTGACTGTGAATAGGTCACGGAAATAAACAGGTTTTCTGGTGAACTAACATGGAGATACTAGCAATTGTACCCATCATCCTGATTGCCGCATTCATACTTGGAGAGATGTTCAAGAGAGTTGGCTTGCCATCTGTTGTTGGTCAGATTCTCGCAGGGCTGCTGTTCGGAATTCCAATCATAAAAGAACTGCTTTTTGCTGAAGGGTCAGCCCTAGTTATAATCGATTTTCTGGCCACACTTGGAATACTGCTTCTTCTTTTCCTGGCAGGATTAGAGATTGAAATAGAAAAAATCAAAGAGACATCACGAGACTCGATTCTTATATCAGTCTGCTCTGCGCTGATTCCCTTCGTGCTGGGTTTTGTTTTTGTCCTGCTGGCTTTTCCTGAATACGGCGTCATGGCGGGCATCATCTTTGGTGGCGCACTGATGGTTACATCAGAAGGAACAAACGTTAAGGTGCTCATGGACTTTAACGTCTTGAACACCAGACTGGGAGCCATAATGCTTGCCGCCGGTGCAATAGACGACATCTTTGAGGTACTATTTCTGGCGCTAGTAGTGGTTTTGGCTAAGGGCGGAAGCCTAATAGACCTGGCAATGGTTCCTGTGGAAATGATTGTCTTTCTTGTAATAGCATTTATTGCCTTTAAGATAATTTCGAAAATTCTTCAGCACTTGGAAAAGAAGCCAGGTCAAGAAACAGAGCTGTTCGCCATAGTGCTCATTTTCATACTGGTTCTTTCAGCGCTTTCCGAATCCTTGAATGTGGGCTACTTGATTGGCGCCATTATCGGCGGTTTTCTCCTTCAGGCGTCCATGAAAAAAATCAGCAACGAAAACAAAACACAATTGATGAACGTAATCAAGCTGATTGCGATGGGTTTTGTTGTCCCCTTCTTCTTCGTAAACGTTGGCTTAACCTTTGACATCTACACATTTCTTGAAAACATCCCCATGATTTTAGTCACATTGGTCATCGCAACTTTAGGAAAAATCGTGGGAACATTAATTGTTAAACCCGTTTCTAGCCTAAGCTGGAAACAGCTCTACTATATAGGCTGGGGAATGAACTCCAGAGGTGCCGCGGAGTTGGTGATTGCATTGATTGCCGTACAGTATGGGTTAATTTCACCAGAGATTTTCTCTGCCCTAGTATCGATGAGTCTAATAACGACTCTTATTCTTCCGCCAATGCTCGCTAGAGGCATAAAGAAGAATCCGGGACTTATGGACGCAAAATAAGATAGAAAAAATTAAAGCTTGGTTAAGATTTAATGAATAGTAACAATTCTGGAGCAAAACGGGGAAAAATTTGAGGGGTTAACGGGATGAAAGAAAAAATGAAAATTCTGGTTGGCGTCGACGGTTCTGGTTATTCCACGTGGGCACTTATGGAAGCAATTAGTATTGCAAAAAAATTTTCGGGGCATGTGAAAGTCATAACGGTCTACAAACAGGGACACGACGATGAAGCAAACAAAACTCAACTGAAGGCAAAACAGCTTTTGGATGAGGAAAAAATCGATTCAAGCTTAGCAGCTATTCTTGGCTCAAATCCCTCCCGAGCATTGGTTGACACTGCCCAAAACGAGAAGTTCGACTTGATAGTGGTGGGCAGCAGAGGCTTGGGAAGCGCCGCAGCCTTCCTGCTTGGCAGCGTCTCAAAGCAGGTAGTTTCCAAAGCAAACTGCGATGTTCTGGTAGTGAAAAAGTAAACGTTAGCTTCTGCTTGCAAAAGACTACGATTGACTAATTAGCATAAAACATTTCGGTTTACCTTATTTAGCCAAAAAACAATATTAGATTCAAACATCTAACTGTTGTTGGAGAGGTTAGCTTTGAGAATCTGTTTTTTTGTTTGGGAGTACCCACCACAACTTGTAGGCGGCTTAGGTACATACGCGGAATACATAACCCGCGAGTTCGTTGAGATGGGACACGACGTTACAGTCTTTACCCTTAACCCCGGAAACCTGAAAACAAGAGAAGTAATGAATGGCGTAGAAGTTCATCGTCCATTAATCGCGGATGCAAGCAACGTGTTTCCGATGTTCGTCACCGAGGATCTGAAAAGGTGGGGAGCAAACATCCGCCTCTTTAACGACATCTTCATCTACAATGTTCTCAGCGCAGCAAAATTCATTAACGGCCTAATCCGAAAGGAAGGCTACAAATTTGATGTGGTTGCCGTTCATGACTGGCTAAGCAGCATAGCTGGAATCATGATCAAGAACGAGACAGAAATTCCAGTAGTTTTCCATGTTCACAGCACAGAGTTTGGGCGAAGCAAAGGACAAGGCTCCGAGGTTGTTTCACACTTCGAATCAGCCACAGCCCAAGCTGTAGACCGCATAATCACAGTCAGTCATGCAATGAGAGAAGACCTTATCCTGCATGGCTGGTCTGCGGAGAAAATCAGTGTTGTCTGGAATGGTGTAGACCCTAAACGTTACGACCCCACAAAATATGCTGCAGAGGACATTAAACGAATCCGAGACAAGTATGGTATCAAAGATGATGAAAGTATGCTCTTTTTCTTAGGGCGACTAACATGGGTCAAAGGCGTCAGAAACCTGATTCAGGCGATGCCAACGATTTTGAGGGAATACCCGAAGACGAAACTGGTGATTTTGGGGAGAGGAGAAGAACAAAAAGACATTGATGAAACAGCAGCAAGGCTTGGAATAAAGGATAATGTTATTTGCCGTTTTGATTTTGTGCCAGAAGAAGAACGGATTCTCCACTACGCCGCCGCTGACATCTGCATTTTTCCGTCGGTCTATGAACCCTTTGGCATCGTAAGCCTAGAGGCAATGGCTATGGCAAAACCAGTTGTGGTTGGAGCCCGCGGTGTCGTCGGTTTCCGGGAACAGGTAATAAGCTCCGGTCCAGACCAGACAGGAATTCATGTGAATGGGGAGAGCCCTGCAGACATCGCGTGGGGCGTAAAGGAAGTTCTAAAGGACCCTGAAAAAGCAAAAATGTGGGGCAAAAACGGGCGTCAAAGAGTTCTGCAATACTTCACGTGGAATCAGGTTGCAGAGCAAACATTGCAAATATACAAATCGCTTCAATCCAGTTCTGCACAAAAGAAAGGAGGTTAAAGTAAGGACACGCCCAGATTGCCGATGAGTGGGTTTATCTCACTATCAGCACTGAACTTCGCGCATGAATACTTATGTCGTCGCTGACGCTACCAAGCAGATATCGTCTTACGCTACTTAATCCTCTGCTTCCTATAATGATGATATCGACATTCGCCTTTTTTGCAACCTTAATTATGACTTCGGCGGGGCTGCCGTATTCCAGCATGGTGTTGAAGGTGACTCCCTCAACTTTGGTTGATGCATCTTTTAGGATACATTCGCCGACTGTTCCAACACAATCCACGACCTGTGGTCCCCCAATGCGAATAAGCCTGTCTTCCTCAACATGCACCAAAGCCAAGTCTGCGCTATAATTTTTGGCTAATTGAACCGCATAGTCAAGTGCCTTGTCCGCGTACTTGGAACCGTCAACTGCCGTGAGTATCTTGGCAAGTTGCAGTTTCTCTTTAACAATCAGGACAGGGCATTCAGCGTGCCTAGCAACTTTCTCGGTGACGCTTCCCAGAGTGTGACGCGCCGATTGGGTTTCAGCCCGATTTCCTATAACAGCCAAATCATATTTCTCGTCCTTTAGTAACTGAAGCACAAACTCGGCAGGGTCTTCGTGAGTAACTAACCTGGCGTCAACGGGTATACCAGCCTCTCTGAACAGTTCCTCAGCGTTTCTGACAATTTTTTTGCCCGACTCCAAATATGCGTCATCAATTTTGTGCAATATCGAGTCAGGCAACTTGTACTGGGCTTTTAGTTCCGGATGCATAAATTCGTGTGAAACAACATGAACCACAGTCACTTTTGAATTGAATTTTTTTGCAAGCGAAGCAGCAAACATTTGGGCGTGAAGACAAGAATGTGAACCATCCACAGGAACTAAAATTGTCCTAAAGAGTTTTGTGTCAATCATTGGCGTCACAAGGTACATCTATTTTTTCATGCGTATTTTAATGTTCTTGAATGAAGACTCCCAGGGAATTCCAGAGGTTACTCATGATCGCTGAGTATATATTGCAGATCGGTTCGGGTTAAGATGCCAACTATTTTTTTGGGATTAGCTTCATCAACAACTGCAATACGATCCACATCATGTACTCGCATCTTTTTGAAGGCATCCAACGCAAATTCTTCGGGGCGAATCGTGGCAGGATTCTTCTGCACAATGTCTCGAATAAGAACTTCGTTGCGTTTCTCTTTGTCAACTTTTGTTATATCATCCAATGTAACGATGCCTACGAAGTCTCCTTTCTCATCAACAACAGGATATCCGGTGTGATGATGCTTTGCCATAGAATCCAAAAGTTGGTTGACAGAGAAATCAGAGGATATTGTCTGTAGTTTCTTTGTCATGACATCCTTGACTTGGAACTGTGAAAGAACAGCAATCTCCTGTAATGGACGAGTGGGAACAGGAACATAGGCTTCTTTCATGTCAGAAAGTTCTTTCAGAGCGGTTCGTTTTTTCTGTACAGCAGTTCCAATTACATGCGCGAAAGCATCTGGCTCTAGTTCGATAACTCCTGTGTTTATTACTCCCGCCTCCACAGCAGAGTAGAAGAAGTCTTCTCCAGCTTTTGTCCTAATTATGACTGTGGACCACTCTTTGAGGGGATAGGCGCTTCCGACAGAGATGTCAGCTAGTTCTGAGGCAAAGTCTGTGCATGTTTCGCAGCTGGTTAGAATGTGTGGCTTAACCTCGGATAAGGGAACGTTTAGGGTACCTTTGTCTGTTTGAACAATCAGGTCCTTTATGATGTCCAGCCGTTTTATCTCCTCAGGTTTGATGTTATATTTCTCTGTCAGGTACTCGAGGAGGCGACCAAAGGAGAGAGTCCAGAAACAGAAGAGCCCAATTATTACTTTGAGATTTCCCGTGATTTTGTGTTCCCAAGCCTCAAGCTTACGCAATGCAAGAACATGGCAGGGAACACCTACGAAGGCGATGTTTGCTTTTCCATATTCATAGACTGCACTTCCATACGCCCTAGCTACAGATGATGGAAAGAATTTGCTGCCAACAGCAGAAAACACATCGTCTGGAACTACACCAACCAAAGCTTTAGGCTTAATAGGAAGGTCTGTTTCTGCCTGAGAAACAATTGCGCTGTCTATTTCTCCCTTTTCTATAGCATTAGTCAAAAGAGTAGTAACGATAGCTCCTCCATGACCCAGCTTTCGGAGTTCAGGGTCTGCAGCCTGGGCAAGCAAAATTCTTCTGTAATAGCCCAACCCTTCTCGTTTTTTGGGCGACTTGACAAATTTTAGGCTCTCAGAAACAAGTTCGTTTGTGTGGGGACAAATCTCATAACATATTGGGCAGGATTCGATGTGCTGCGAGCAATCAGTGTGCTCAACCTTGTATCCCTCTATTGTGATGGCATGAACTGGACAAGCCGCCTCACATGCTCCACAGAAAGTACAAAATCCAGAGTTAATGATTTTGCGTTCTAAATCATCAAAAGCGATGTTTCTGCGTTTTTTTGTTGCCAAACAAAATCCCCTTACCATTCATTATCTTATATAGAGTTAAATTTTTGGGTTATCTGGGCAGTAATGCTGTGGTTGTTGAGAGCAGATTCAGGACTAAATCTGGATATAACCCAAGAACGATGATTATTGCTACTATGCAGTAGATGGGTATCAGCAGCTTCAGTGGCTCTTTGATGTTTGCGTCGCTTTTTGGAGTCTTTGCATAGAAGTGGTGTATGACTCTTAGGAAGTAGGATGTTTGCAGAACAGAATTCAAGACGCCGACCACTGCCAGCCAAGCAACGCTAGAATTCAGAACTGAAGTGAAAACCATGTACTTGGCAATGAACCCTGCAAATAGTGGTACTCCAGAGAAAGACAGGGCTGCACAAACAAAAGCCAAACTTGTTAGCGGCATCTTTCGTCCCATACCAGACAGGTCCTCCAACGTTTCGAAACCCATTCTCCTGAAGACGCCGATGACCATGAAAGCGAGAGCGGTTTCCATGGCTGCAACAAAGAAGAAGAACAGGTTACCCTGAAGTCCAATAGGAGTTAAGCTGGTAATCGCTATCAGGTTGTATCCAATGTCTGCGATGCACACGTATGAAACCATCCGTTTAACGTT
>CAZJLG010000031.1:0-10409 GCA_964546665.1 uncultured Candidatus Bathyarchaeia archaeon | reverse complement strand
TGACGAAGCTGACAGAATGCTTGACATGGGATTCATTGACGACATAAGCTACATATTCTCAAGAGTGTCCAAAGACAGGCAAACGAGCCTATTCTCTGCGACAATCGATGACTCAGTTATGAGCGTGTGCCAAAGATACCTGAATAATCCTGAAAAGATTCTTGTAAGCAAGGATGAGATAGCTCTTGAACAGCTAGACCAGTATTACTTGGTTGTAAATTCAAGAGACAAAATTGATTACCTGCTTAAAATGCTGAAAAAAGACAATGTTGACAAGGCAATCATATTCTGCAACACACGAAGAAGCACAGACTGGCTAGCACGAAAACTACGATACCACAGATACTCAGCAGAGTCGCTGCATGCTGGATTCACTCAGGCACAAAGAGACCGCGTTACCAACGCGTTCAGGAGCGGAAAATTCGACTTTCTCATCGCAACCGATGTGGCTGCGAGAGGTTTAGACATTGAAGGAATAACTCACATCATCAACTTTGATGTTCCAGTTGAGGCTCCGGTGTATTTCCACAGAATCGGAAGAACAGCCAGAAACGGCGGCAAAGGAACCGCAATAACGTTTGTAGGCTATGGAGAAATCCCAGACCTGAACAAAATAAAGACGTTGACAAAAACCAACATCGAAGAACTGGAAACAATGAACCCACAATACTGCTAAAAACAAGCAGCCCAGATAGGCTGAACAAACATTCAGCCCACTTTTTTCCTTTTTATTCTTCTATTTTGTTAAACCAGCTACTGTTTGTTAGGTACTTGAGGTAAGTAACCGTTAAATAACCTTCTTTACACAACTGAACTAAGCCTTCTACGGTTTAGCATACCAGAGAATAAATGGAAACGGTGAAAACTATGAAGATAGCTGTATTTGTTTACGAGTATCCTCCCAAGATTGTTGGCGGCTTAGGAACCTACGCTGCTGAAATAACACGTAAGTTCGTTCTGCTTGGACACGACGTCACCGTCTTCACCATGAACGACGACGAAGGAAGCCTCCCCACAAGAGAGCTTCTTCGCGGAATTGAGATTCATCGCCCCGTCCACATCGACGTCTCAGACTCGTTACCAGACGTGGTTGCGGAGGACGTCAAGAAGTGGGGCAGGGGAATCAGGTTCTTCTCAAAAATTCTTATGTATAATTATCTTAGCGCCGCAAAGATGATAAATGAGCTTGTCAGGTCTGAGGGCTTCAAATTTGATTTGGTGGTTGCCCATGACTGGCTTTCTATTATTGCGGGTATCACCATAAAAAAGGAGCTGGGGATACCCTTAGTGTTTCATGTTCACTCCAACGAGCGGGGACGAACTCTGGGTAACGGCTCAGCTGTTGTAAGCAACATAGAGGACAGGGGGGGACAGATGGCTGACATGGTCATAACTGTTTCTTATGCGATGCAGGATGAGCTGATACAGGCGGGCTTCCCTGCAGATAAAGTCAGAGTTTGCTACAATGGGGTAGACCCAAAGAAGTACAGTCCTAACCAAGTTAGCCCTGAAAGAATAGATGAAATTAAACACTATTATGGACTCAGCAAAGAGGACAGGATGATTCTATTTGTTGGAAGACTCGTGTGGATTAAGGGCGTGGACAAACTCATCAGAGCCATGCCCAATGTCTTACAGCAGATTCCCAACGCAAAACTGGTTATTGTCGGTCTCGGCGACATGGGGGACTACCTGAAGGGGCTAGTCCGTAACATGCACCTCGAAGACGTTGTTAAGTTCCGTTTCGAGTTCATACCTGAAGAAGAACGAATCGCCCACTACGCATCATGCGACGTAGCCGTTTTTCCAAGCCTCTATGAACCCTTCGGAATAGTCACCTTGGAGGCTATGAGCATGGAGAAACCCGTAGTTGTTGGAGCCGCAGGCACCAGCGGAATGCGGGAAATCGTTAGCATCAGCGGCGCAGACCAATGCGGCTTTCACATCAACCCCAACGACCCAGCGGACATCTCTTGGGGAATCATAAGCGCCATACAGGACCCTGAGAAAGGACTTCAATTTGGGCGCAACGGCAGAAAACGGGTTCTTGACCTCTTCAGCTGGGATGAAGTCGCAAAGTCAACTCTTGAACGCTATACTGAGCTAGTTGAAAAGAAAAAGGCTCAAAAGTCTTCTAACTGAGCAGGTTCATTAGCTGGAAGAAAAGATGTCAAGTAATGATGTTAGAAAAGACTATTTGCTGAACCGGTGGGTAGTCATCGCTAAAGAACGCAAAAAGAGACCCGTAGATTTTGCCAAGAAAGACGCTGCAGAGACGCAGGGAGTTTGTCCGCTCTGCCCCGGCAACGAGCACATGACGCCCCCAGCCGTACTAGTTTATCTTGCTTCTAACGGAGAAATCATAAAAGAAAAAGACCAGAACGGTCTCCGCCACAAGAACTGGCTAGTAAGAGTTGTACCAAACGCTTACCCCGCCTTCACTCCACCAGACAAAAAAAGCGGAGCACTCAAAGAAACTTCTGTTCTCAGAAGAGCCGTAGGTCATCATGAAGTCATCATAGAATCTCCCTGCCACGATGAGCACCCCGGAGAAGCGCGGCTTTCCCAGATTGTTCACGTGATAAACGCGTATCTTGACCGCCTAAAAGCCCTCTCCGCGAAA
Organism: uncultured Candidatus Bathyarchaeia archaeon; assembly: GCA_964546665.1. Lineage (GTDB taxonomy): Archaea > Thermoproteota > Bathyarchaeia > Bathyarchaeales > Bathyarchaeaceae > Bathyarchaeum. The sequence continues at coordinate 7,786 of CAZJLG010000031.1, read as the reverse complement.
TCCTACGTGAAGCATGTAGCAATTTTCAAGAACCACGGACGCGAAGCAGGAGCATCCCTCTCACATACCCACACCCAGCTGATTGCAACCCCCCTTATTCCATGGATTCTGGAAGAGGAACAGGAAGCAAGCAAAAAGTTCTGGACAAAAAACCATGAATGCCTCCTCTGTGGCGTTCTAAAAAAAGAGAGGGACAGCCCACGTTTCATTTGGGAGAACAACAGTTTCGTTGTTTTTGCTCCATGGGCAAGCGTTAACCCTCTAGAGTTCTGGGTTCTACCTAAACGTCACCAATCAAATATGCTGAACATTTCAGGAAGCGAAATCCAAGATTTGGCTGAAGCCATGCGGCTCTGTTTAGGTGCCTTGCGGTCTCTGCTGAATGACCCGCCATACAATTTCGGTTTCCACACGCTGCTAAAGGAGGATGCGGGAGACTACTATCACTGGCATCTGGAAGTTTATCCCCGACTGTCTACATGGGCGGGGTTCGAGAAAAGCACAGGAATGTTCATTAACACAATTTCGCCTGAGGACGCTGCCACGGAACTTAGAAAAGCTGTTGAAGCAGAAAAGAAGACGTTACGCTAGCTGTAGAGGCTGAGCACTTTTCTGATGCCGTCGATGGTAAGATGGAATTTGTCTGTATCGTCGTGACGGAATGACTGCGCGTAACCTAATTCAATCAGTTTCTGTAGGTGAGACTCCAACTCCGGAGCCTCCATTCGGGTCCACTCTGAAATCTGTTGAATGGTCAAAGCTTTGGATGATTCTGTTGCGCCTATGTTGTGGAGCATAATCAGAAGGCGCAGTTGATTGGGCTGCTCATCAGGTTGTTGACGGAAGGAATGACTTTCGCCCAAAATTATTCCACCACCTTTTTGTAAACGTCTACAGTCTTCATAGCAACCGCTTCCCAACTATAAGCCTTGTGGAGTTTATCTTTTGCGTTATCAGTCAACCATCGGGCATGGTCTGGGTCAGACAAAATGCGGTCAATTCCCCAGGCAATAGATTCAGGGCTTCGTGGATACACGAAGAGTCCTGTGCGGTCATGTTCTATCACTTCGGATAAGCCATCAACTTTGCTGGCTACCACAGGAACTCCTGTAGCCATGCCCTCAAGAGCAACTATGCCAAAGGGCTCGTAGATTGAAGGCACAACCAAAGCATCAGCGCTCGTCATAAGCTCGATAACATCTCTGTCAGAGGCAAAACCTGTGAACCGAATCTTTCTGCTCTGTCCAGTGGCTCGGGCTTCGGCTTCTAGAATGTCCCGTGACCAGCCTTCGCCTACTATGATGAATTTGGCTTCAGGATAACGGCGGGCTATAATGGGTATTGCTCTGATAAAGTATTCTACTCCCTTTTGTGGAACAAGGCGTCCAACGCAGAGAATCAGTTTTTCTCCCCAGCCTACTCCGTAACGTTGTCTGACGGCTCCACGGTCAACAGGAATCTGATATTTTGTGGCATCTATCGCGTTGGGAATCACGTCAACCTTGTCTGCTGGCAGGTTGAAGTGACCACAAATCTCGTTTTTCATGGATTCACTGCACACAATGACTCTGTCAGCTTCGTACGTTGACCACCATTCTATCCCGTTGATAGAAAAGGAGTCGGGGCTGTGGAGACCCTGCGCTCTTCCAACTTCGGTGCTGTGCACTGTGAGAACCATCGGCTTTTTCACGTAATGCTTAAAGGAGATTCCTGAGAAGGCGGCTAACCAGTCATGAACATGCATAACATCAAAGTCAACTGATTGAACTACATCCGCCATTCTCTTCGTCAAAAAGTGGTTAAACATCAGAACCCATGTGAGAAAGTTTGGGTGCCCCAGCTCCGTTGAGGCACGATACACTTTGACGCCATCCATTTCTTCGTAGTTGGGTGAGCCTGGAAAGTCAAGCGTAAAAAGGTAAACGTCGTGCCCCTGCTTTACAAGGGCTTTGGCTAAACCTTCGCAGTGACGGGCTATTCCACCCACTACTCGTGGCGGGAACTCCCAAGTTAATGTGCCTATGTTCGTTCTATCTCACCAACCCTTAATGTTATGGTAAATTGAGTTAATATTTGTCAATTACTTTTGTGAATTGAAGACATATTTATGTGGTCACCAAATATAAGTTTCTTTTCACTCAACAAAAGTTGTTGTTTATTAAGTAGGAAATAGTTAAGCTTCTGAAACTTGTGAATGGGTGCTTTCAGTGAAGGTGTTGTTTGTCTGCACAGGAAATGCCTGCCGAAGCCCGTTGGCTGATGCTCTGCTGAAGAAGCTTAGACCAGACGTTGACGTTGATTCTGCGGGAACACATGCATATTACAAGGTTATAGACATGACGCGAAGATATGTGGAAGAGGAAGGAGCCAGCGAATTTCTGAAGCAGGTTCCTGATGGTTTGGAGTCAAAGAATCTTTGCGATTACGATCTGATAGTAGCCATGGAAACGGAGCATGAAGAGGCTATTCTTAGACAGGAGCCAGAGTGCGCTGACAAAGTTGAAGTCTGGTACATCATCGACCCATACAATCAGCCATACAAACAAGCCCAGCAGACCTTCGAAAAAATTAAAAGCAAAGTCGCAAAGCTAGCCAAAACACTATAACAATAATCTTCAGCGGAAAAGATTGTGTTTTTTGATAACTAAAACAGCATTAAACGCAAAAATCAATCACATATACACAATTAATGAAGTAGAACATTCTTCTATAATAGATTTCCTTTCCACTTTATTAGTGGGCGAAACGATTTTCAAACCAATACGGTCTGGAGATGACATTTGATTGAGTTATTCCCCTCTTGCAGTTGTTGTTGCAGCATATAACGAAGAGGAAGGAATAGCGCCCACAATACGCGAGCTGAAAGAACTTTTGGATAAACCACACCTAGTTGTTGTTGATGGAAGAAGCTCAGACAGAACACTTGAGGTAGCCAAAGACCTAGGAGCAGAGGTACTAATTCAGAGAGGAAAAGGCAAAGGAGATGCAATGTCTCAGGGAGTAAATCACCTTAATGGCGGCACATCCTACATTGTCTTCACTGACGCAGATTACACTTACCCTGCCAAGCACATCAAAGAAATGATCAGCGTTCTTGAATTAAATCCGGACGTGGGCATGGTTCTAGGGGACAGATTCAGCAGAATCTATGAAGAAGAATCTGACAGAAACCAGTTTTACATCGGAAACCGGATTTTAGGGCTTGCTCAAAGAGTCTTTAATGGCGTAAACTTGAATGACCCTTACACAGGGCTTAGAATTGTTAGGTCTGAATTACTGAAGGACTGGAAACCAAAATCAGACGGATTTGATATTGAAGCAGAGTTAAATCATTACGTTAAGCGTAAGGGCTACAAGATCGTGGAACTGCCAATCAAATACCGAAAAAGACTTGGAAAAAAGAAGCTGTCATTCAGACATGGACTAAAAATACTTCGAAGAATAATCATAGAAATGCTGTCCACCTCGAACGCTTCTTGATTTTGCTTCTGTTCATATTTGTGGAACTGACTTTTAGCCTCCTGTACACCTTTTAGGCGCTAACTATGGATATTGTGGAATCAGGAAATTTTTAGAATATTAGGGTTTGCTGAGGCTCCTACACAGGCAAATTGAGGAATGCTAAGATGAAACTTTTTCCTGCTTTGGGGTAAGTTTCATTTCCTGTGCGGGAGCCTACTCAGCCTCTTTTTTTCGTCGTTGTTTTACTTCCCGAATAAAAAAAGGGAAGGGAAAATTTTTGGGTTATTTCTTTTTGATGAGTCCATATACTCCGATGATTATGGCGATGACGACTAGCACTATGACGACGAGGTCGATTGTGGAGTATGCTGGCATCTGGTTAGCTGTCTCTTGGGCAATCTCTTCAGCACTTGGACCACTATAGCCTGAACCTGCTTGCTCTTCTACGCCAAAGGTTGTTGTTGCCTGCGAAGTGTAGTAGGAATTGGAGCCTTCGAAGATTGCAGTAACATGATGTTCGCCCACAACGCTAGAACACCACATCAAACTGAAGACGCCGTTACTGTCAGTTGTAACAACTTCTGAGGACCAGTCGCCATTAGGGTCAAGAATCTTCACGAGCACTTGAACGCCAACTGCATCTTCGGGTTTATCTTGCTGCTCATATAGGTACTCCATCCATACAGTGTGATCTTCATCAGAGATGGCAGGAACTCCGTTGGGATAACGCGATGACAGAAGCGTTGTCTCAGTGCCAGAACATATGTCAGTAACAGTTCCTCGTATGATTATTGCTGAATCCTGTGTCACTGCGACGTCTGGTGCTGTAACTGTTGTTTGGGTTGCTGCCTTGCCAAAAGCGTATATCTGGTTGTCATAGCCGTTCCATCCAACCAGTATACCGTCAGCGATTGCTAAGTTGAAGAAGAAGCCTGAAACATTCCATACTTCTTCACCGTTGGTGATGTCTATGCAACGTAGTTTGTAGCCTTTCAGTAGGGGAGTGTTCGGTGTGTGCTCGTTTGTAGGAAGATAGAATTTGCCATCAGCGACAATTGCGCACTCAAGGGATGGCCATGAACCGTAGGGGGTCATGAATTCGCTGCTTCCCTGAGAGTAAGTCCAAAGGTGGTCTCCTGTATCAAGATCAAAAGCAACGACGCAGCCAGAATAGCCGTAGGTGTAGAATACTCCGTCAGCGATGATTGATTCCCAGTCATACATTGAGTAGCCTGTATTGGTGTATGTTACCAGAGGTTCTGTTGACCACAGGGCATCTCCGGTAGTTAGGCTAAAAACGTGCCATTGGGTTGTTTCTTTTTCGAAGAAGGCATATTTTCCTTCACTAACAGCTAACTTGATTCCTCCAAGACCTGGAGATATCTGTCCACTAAAGCCCCAGCCATAACCAGTTCTATCTTCTCTCCAAAGTTCTGCACCAGTTTCTGCATCATAGCCGAGTTGAGTAAACGTAGGATTGGTAGTATCCATTGTCGCAGTTATTTTTGCCTCTGCCAAGATTATACCGGTGTCAAGGTCAACAGATGATAGACCTATAGTTCCACCTGCTACTTCAGGGATGGAAACATTCAACTGTATTCCATTGCTGTATGGCGCAGTTGCTGGAGGTCTCCAAGATTGGGCGCTCCATTGGACAGCAGTCGGGTCTGAGAGTGCTTTTGTTGAGTTCCATACAGTCAGTCGGTTGTTTGCAATGGAGTAAACCAGAAGTTCACCATTGGGACCATAGTAGGGTGAAAAGCTGAAGCCAGCACCTTCAATGGTGCTTACAAGTCGGCCTGAGAAGGCGTCATACATCATTAAGTTGCCGCTACTGATTGCCCAGAGGTAAGCTTTTACTCCGTGTCCGTTTGCCCCATTATATGTCAAGGTTTGACCGCATGTTATCGATGTCATATCCTCATTTCGCCAAATTTCTTCTCCGGTTCGTAAGTCAACACAAACTACTCCAGAGCTAGAAACTCCGAAACCGCCACTTGTGTACAGATTGTAGTAGAGTTTTCCGCTGATTATTGTAGGCGAGTTAAATAGATGTTCGTAGGGCGGTGCAAGGTAGTAGTTTTGACCCCAACCGGACTCTCCACCGGCTATGCCTCCGAAGTCTAACTCCTGTGTCCACAGGATTTGGGCACTTTCTGGTCCTAAGGTGTATTTAGCAACTTCTTTTGACTTAAGCCAATTTCCTGCTATTGTGTACCATCCACGGTTTTCGGCAGAGATTGGGTTTTCCCAATATTCTGTAGGAAGAGGAGTCTCTGACGGCATTTCCACGGCGTCACTCTGCACTGTGAGCGTCACTGTTTCGCTTTCACTTGGTTCAAAGTAGTAAGTACCTGGAGCTAGCGTATACATTCCACCTGCGTATATTTCTACGGTTTGTCCGTCAAAAGACGCTTGGAAAGTGTAGTCGCCTACTTGGTCGGGGTAATATAGGAATGCTTGACTACCCAAGCTGTTACTTTCAATGTCTTCTCTGACATCAACGTCGCCATTAGGAGCAATTATTGTTACATCGAGAAGCCATCCATAATAGTCTGCACCAGTATTCTGGGGAGGAGAGCTAGCAAGCCAGAAAATGACTGTTGCCTCCTGATTAACGCCTATTGGATTGGGATTGACAGTAATGAAGGCAGCTGTCGGATAATGTACAGTAGCCTCTTGTGCAAAAACAGCGTATGTACCTAAGGTTAGCATCGAAAAAGTCAATGTTATTACTAAAGTTATTGTAGCTAGTTTTTTGTTTAACACTATTTTTTTCTCCTTGGAATTTTCGGTGCTTTTACTAAACAAAAGAACGCTATTTAACATTTGTCATGTTTCCACACATAAAAAGGAACAAACAGCACGTCAATCGCTGATTTTTTGTTAAAGTTTTCGCACAGTTGTTGTGAATTCCCGAACGCCAGAAAACGAAACCAAAAGTTAGCTCCCCAAAACCGCTTCCCCGTTCGGTGGCTGTTACCTCTGTTTTTAAAAGATGACCGACGTCATATTATGTTGTAACGCATGAGGTGAACAATAGGCATGGTTAACATTTTGGACCAGCAAGACAAAATTAACGAAATCGACAGAAGCAACATGCTCGTCGATATGCTTAAAACTCCAGATTATTGCCGAGACGCTATAAAGAGGGCAAAGCAGGTTAATGTGCCCGAAAAAGTGAACCCAAAGAACATTGTGGTAGTTGGCATGGGAGGCTCAGCCATAGGCGGAGAAATCCTGCATGACTGGCTACGAGACACGCTTCCCATTCCAATCCAAGTCTGCAGAAACTACACTCTTCCAGCATACGTGAACAAGGACACACTTGTATTCGTTAACAGTTACTCAGGAAACACAGAAGAAACCTTGAGCGCATTTCTCGCAGCAACCCAAAGAAACTGCACCGTAGCCGCAGTAACTTCAGGCGGACAACTTGAATCCTTCTGCAAGAAACTACAGGTGCCCCACACGATAATACCGAAGGGACTGCAGCCCCGCGTCGCCATTCCATACAACTTCTTCCCGTTTCCAGTTCTCATGGAAAAGATGGGAATAATCTCAAACATAGACAAGGAACTAGACGATGCGATAAGGACTCTGGAGAAGACAGCAAAAGCAAACGCCCCAGACATAGCCACAAAAAGCAACAAAGCAAAACAGCTTGCCTCAGAACTGCTGGAAACCTTGCCAGTGGCATACGGCTTCAACCAATACACATGCATCGCCCACCGAATAAAGACCCAATTCAACGAAAACAGCAAAATCCCCAGCAAAGCCGAAGTCTTCTCGGAACTGAACCACAACGAAACCGTGGGTTACGACGCCCCAGAATCGCTCACCAAACAGTTGACGGTCATTCTTATCCGCGACCAGCAGGAGCCTCCTGAAATCAGGAACAGAATAGAAACAACAACAAACCTTGTCTTAGGCAAAGCCAAAAAGGTGCTGGAGATCTGGGCAGAAGGCAAAGGAAAGCTGGCAAAGATGCTTTCTGTCATGTGCGTCGGCGACTTCGCAAGCGTGTACCTAGCTGTCTTACAGAACAAGGACCCGACGCCAGTGAAGATCATTGACAGAGTGAAAAGCGAGTTAGCCAAGAAAAACCGGATGAAAGAACATTTTGAGGCTGAACTGGCGAAACTGGAATGAACAGTTTTTATGGATGTAGCACTGTAAGACTGTAGAATTCCATTATGTGCGGAGCGGAAGAAACCGTGAAACCACCAAAAGACAAGTATGAAATCATAAGTGAGATGGGAAAGCGTCGAGGCTACTTCTGGCCCTCCTACGAAATCTATGGGGGAGTCGGCGGATTCATAAC
>CAZJLG010000030.1:0-10567 GCA_964546665.1 uncultured Candidatus Bathyarchaeia archaeon | reverse complement strand
TGTCACGAATTTTTCCTGAAAAAATACTGTTTTCAACAATGTACCTCTATTAGGAGCCTAATAGAAGTGAGAAGAAAACGGGGCTAATTATGCTATTAGCACTAAGCCGAAGGATTCAGGATTCTTTTTGAAGGGAACAGGTATGGGCATGTCGGCGTTCTCTAAAGTTTGTAGCACATTAATTCCCACAGACTGCGCCGAATAGCGTGCCTCTGTCGGATGAAGGCACATCCTGTCTTTGACGTTACACTCGTCGCATATCATACAGGAGCCTGTGGTGAAACCTAATGCTAAGGTGTAACCCTTAGTTGTGGCTGCCTTTTCGAGGGCACAAACCTTCCGAAGTAACTCTTTTTTGTCAGCCTTCCAGGAAGCCCAGAAGTCTTGTATTTTTTTGCGCATTTCGTCTGTTAGGGCGGGGTCGTCTTCTTTTTTAGAAAGCAACTTTGCGACTTCTGCTGTTGCTTCTGCCTGACTCTTGATTTTGAATATGAGGGCATAGCTGTATTCGCTTAGAATTTTTCGGAACTCGTTGACACTGGGCGCATATGGGGGGCACATCAGGGTTTTTCCGTATTTGTTGCATCCTACCCTGCATTTGAGTACAACACGGTTCTCAACAACGATTTCGCTGGCTGGAACTATCTTCGCTTCTGCTGCGCCAAGCTCCAAGGCTAAGTCCCTCAGGAACTCGAACTTGTTTTTGTTTGCTTCCGATTTCATCATGGTTCACTTTCACAAATAATCTTTCACCATTAAACCTTACGGGAGTTGAGCACTTCGCTCCGGATGAACTTGTTCAAGAAGATGATCACGAGCAGAATGTTTCGTTAGGATTTGAGTTCTGATAGGATGTAATGTATGATTTGGTCTGCGATGCACTGTTTTGTGACGGACTGCAGCCCTTTCCATCCTGGTTGACTGTTGAGCTCGAGGATTAGGGGTCCGTCTGGTCCCTCTATTATGTCAACTCCCGTGACTTTGCATCCTATCACTTCCGCTGCTTTGACTGCAAGATTTTCCAGTTCTTGGGAAAGATTCAAGGGTACAGGTTTTGCTCCGCGGCTCACGTTTGTCTTCCAGCCTGCTGATACTCGGCGCATAGCAGCAACGACTTGGTCGCCTATGACGAAGGCGCGGATGTCTGAGCCTCCATGGTTTATGAATTCTTGAAGATAGAGGACACCATGATAGAAGGAGATGGTTTGGAAGATTCTTGCTGCGACGTCAGAGTCAGTGATTCTGGTGGCGCCTAGTCCCCTTGAGCCAAACAGCGGCTTAACTATGACGTCTCCGCCCAACTCGTGAAAGCATTTCAGTGCTTCGCCAGGATTTTCTGTGACAGCTGTTCGGGGGACAGGCAAGCCGTTCTCCTGAAGGAGTGTTAACGAGAGATATTTGTCCACTGCCTGCTCGATGGCCAGGGGAGGATTGATTATGAGCAGACCTGTCCGTTCCAGTTTACGCAGAAAATTCATTCTGAAAAAAATTTCTTCTAAGGAGCCGTATCCAATGGGGCGGGTGACCAGGGCATCCAACTCTCTAATGAGGTCAATTTTGTGTACTGAAGCCTCCGGAGAGTAGTTTACTCGTCCGACTACTGGAAGGTGATTGAAGCAGACTGGGGCTATGTTCTGTTTTTCCATGGCTTTCCGCAGTTGCGTGGAGCACCAACCTTTCTCGTCTCGGGTCATAATTCCCATTTTCAATTGTATGTTCCCTTCATGCATCAAAGATTGTTCTGGCACATTAAAGTAATGCCCACAAAACCTTCTCTAGTGACTCTACCTTTCTGAGCGTTTGCTTGAAAAAACAGAAAAAACCATTTTTTCAACAATCTTCTGTTATTAGTCTCCTAATATGCCTGTGCGGCTGGTTTAGTTGATGGTGATGAGGATAACGCCTGCGACTATTAGGAGGGCGCTTGCAGCGAGTTTGAGGGTGACTTTTTCTTGTTTTCTAAGAAAAATGTAGGCAAACAGGAGTATGAACAGAAGTTCGGTTTGCAGAATTGGGACAACTATTGAAACCATTGCTTGGCTTAAGGCAAAAAAGGAGAGCAGCCATCCTGCGGCTATGCCGACTCCGGGCTTCCAGAAATGGCGAAGGTCGCTACGTGAAAACTGTGGCCTTTTGGCGTTCTTAGAGAATGCGATTACCAGCAGGTAGACGATAAGGGAGGTGGTGTATCCTACTGCAACTCCCAGCAGAGGCTCGCTGTAGATGTTCAGGCCTTCTTTTCGGAATATTTGTGAGAAGGCTATGGCTAATGAGCCGAGAATTGGGACGATTAAGCCCTTTTTTGTTGTGGTTTTTGTTTGGGTGTTGCCGTTGTTTATGTTTCTTCCAACAAATATTACGCCGACTATGATGCAGGCTAGTCCAGCCCAGTTTTCGGCTGTCAGCACCTCTCCTAGGAGTAATGTTGCAGTGATTGAGGTGTAGAGGGGGTAGGTTGCGAAGATGCAGGCATTTGCTGAGATGCCTGCGGTTTCCATTCCTTTGAAGTAGAATAGTCGGGCTATGGCGGGGGCAAGCAGTCCCGCAATTACGAAAAGCAGCAGACCGTCTGGGTTTATTGTGTTGAGGTTTGTGAAGGCGAGGGCGAGGGGCCAGAGGATGATGTTGCCTATGATTGTGACTGTCAGGGATATGTAGATGTAGTTTGATTTGTCAAGGTTTCTTCTGACCAGGGTTTGGGATAGCCCAAAGGATAATGCGGAAAGCAGAGCCAAGACAACGCCAAGCATGAGTGTTCCAAAACAAGCTGGAAGCTATTAAAGACAACCCCTCTTATGGGGACGGAAAACTGGGGATAGGATAGGGGTGCACGAGCGGAAAATTGTCCATGCCTAAGTAAATGACACTGTATGGCGTATTCCATATGCCTGAGCTGTCGAGTTCTGTGGCGTCGGGGTATTTGGTTTCATAGTCGCTCCAGTAGTTGCCTTCAGAGCCGTTGTCCCATGAATTTCCTGGGTCAGAAAGTATGGGAGAATAGGTGAGTGTTGGATATGGACCTATATAGGAGTCGTCTAGTTGTATTGTGTTGTCGATAAAGTTGTTATGATAGAAAGTGTTGTTGGCGTTAGCGTAAGGTTCCATGTCAACGTAAATTTGGTTCAGGGCTATGATGTTTTCTTTTACTGTATTGTTTGAGCTACCGGCGGCATCAAAGTTGTTGGAGAACTGGAGGGAGTATCTGTTTGCTGTTATGTTATTTCTGTAGATGCTGTTACCTGAAGACGCGTTAAGATATATGCCTGCTGTGTTACCTGTTATCGTGTTTCCAGCGAAACTGTTGTTGTCTGAGTCCAAAAGGTTGATGCCGGCGTTTGTGTTTGCTTCTATGAAGTTGTTCGTTATTGTGTTGTTTGAAGATGATTCAAGTTCGATGCCGTTGATTTGATGTGTAATGGTGTTTTGAGTTATGGTCGAGTTGCTTGTATTAATCAGCAGGACTCCTTGAAGATTGTCAGAAAGTTCCAGATTTTGAACTGTGATTCCTGTACAGTTTATCAGCGCCACGTAACCAGAGTCAGATGGCACCACACGGTTGTGTTGATTAAACCAATAGATAATCTTCTTTCCGTCAGCAGTGTTTGTGGCGTCAATATCATTTTCTAATGTGCAGTTAAGCGAAAAAGCGTACCTGCTATTATTTATTTCATTTCTGGAAAGAACATTACCTGAAGAACGGACTAACCGTAATCCTTCCCAGTTGTTTGCGAGCATGTTGTCTTTTATCGTCGAGTTTTGAGTATACGCAATAACCAGCCCGTTATAATTGTTGGTTAGCTGCAAGTTCTGGACAGTTATATCTGTACAGTTAATTAATGCAACGTATCCGGCGTCCGATGGCACCACAAGGTTATGCTTGTTGATCAAGTAGCAGACTGGTTTGCCATCCACAGTGTTTGAAGAGTCTACGTCGTTAAAATATTCGAAAAGAGAATCGCCTGCTACACCAAAATTGAGAACATTGTTTTCTATGTTGTTGTCTCTAAACAGGTTACTGCCAGAAGAATTGAGAAAGACACCAACTCCGTTACCCACTATATTATTCCCAACAACACTACAATTATAAGCCAAATTTAGAGTGATGCCCGAAGCCAAAAGGGGAACAGAAATATTAGCCGCCAGTGACGGGAAATTACCATTTCTTATCGTGAAACCCGTAACATTGACACCAGTCACATAAGTTAAGCCCGGATAGGATTCATAGCTTCCAGCTATCGAAACAGCTGTCCCAAGGTTGCCCCCATCAATTATGGTCATCTCTCTATCTTCACCCATCAACGTTATACCCTTGTTGATAACAAGATTCTCAGGGTAGACTCCAGCCCTAACAAAAATTGTGTCGCCAATATCAGTCGCGAAACTGCTGATAGCTTCCTGAATCGTTGAATAACCCATGCCGGTATTGAGATTCACAACAGGATACGTGTCGGCTTCAGCTCCAGGCGTCCACGTCAACACTTCACTGTAGCTGTCCGCTAACGCATCATTAAACTCTGGGTCACTGTAAACAATATCCAAACGGGAACCATACTCCGCTAGAAGACTATAAACATCATCGTGCATCTGTCTGGTCCAGTTGTCAGCCGCAATATATCCCCAAATAGTGTCGCTTGGTTTACGGAAACCAAAACCGTAGTTCTCAGGAAGAATCAAAACTGTGTCAGCCTTTAAGCTTCCATGCTGGTCAGGGTTCTGCTGCACATACTCCCAGAAATTCTTTAACGCGTCAAGATGGTCATCAGTAAGTGTACTATTCACATGGTCCCTTGACCATGCGTCATATACTGCAACATATTTTGCTCCCGAATTGTAGGCAAAAACCATGTCCTCGTAAAGCTCATCTGCCGATTCTGTGTATGGCGGCTCATCATATTTCCAGGTTATCATGATTCCCCAATCTTTGTTCTGGACCTTAGCGGCTCCTCTGCACAGTGCCAGATGCAGTGGTCTGCTGTGGTTCTTCACGAACTCCGCAAGGACTACATCGTATCCAGCTTTGTAATCGAACCAGTATAGACCAAAATCAGAAGTAAACAGCGAAACCCCCTCCGGTTGGCCATAATACGAAAAAAGATCCATACTTTTAGAGGTACTTTGAATAAAGCTCCTTGCAACTTCTCCGAAACTTCTTGGGCTGTTGTAAAATATGCTGCCAGGGTAATTGCCCTGTTCCAGCACGTTTCCTCCAGGCTCGTCATCAAAGTATGCGCCCAAAAAGTGGTCTCCATACCTTTCTTTAGCTTGCGTAGCCCACTTGAACGGATAATACTGGACCCTATCTGGGACATCGTAGTAATAGGGAGAATTAAGCTGAGACCCAAAATAGGTCAAAATGTACATGCCCGCATCATAGGCATAGTCGCAAGTCTCATTAAGATCTGCCTCATCACACATAATACTTGAATGAGCCAAAATCAGAAGATTAGTATAATTTTTAACTTCATCAATCACTGCTTTACATTCAGTGACATTGGCTCTCCAGCCAATTTCGACACCGACAAAAAACGGCTCCTCTGATTCAGAATGAACCGGAACAGAAAGCTGGCTGACAACCAGAAAAAGAGATACAAACAGAACCGTAACCAGAACCAATACGAGAACAATGTTTCTGTGCCTCAAGCTTGAATTCTACCTCTGCCAAAGAATACATGAAACCCTTGAAAAGGATTTTTGTCAAGAAAGATTGACTCACAGTGTTCCAGCTCAGGAACAGTATAGTATGGTGCGGGGAGAGGGATTCGAACCCTCGAACCCCTACGGGACAGCCGCCTCAGGGCTGCGCCTTTGACCTGGCTTGGCAACCCCCGCATTTGCGCAGCAAGAGATACCATACTTGTATGCTTGAAATTAAATCTTATCCAGCCAAACACCCCACAAAGCTGTCAGCACCCAAAAAAGTGCCCCATTTCATTCACAAACCTTTTACGTACAAACCATTTACATCTACATATTCAGGATAGAAACACATTGAAGGCAATAATTCTAGCTGGAGGCGTAGGAACTAGGCTGCGACCTCTAAGCTGTACTCGACCTAAACTTCTGTTTCCCATCTTGAACAAGCCTCTGCTGGATTGGACGCTGGAAAGACTTGCTGAAAGCGGAGTGGACGGCGCAACCTTAGCCGTGAAATATATGGCAGAAGCCTTGATGCAGCGCTACGGCACATCAACAAACGTCATCAAAATCACCTATTCTAAAGAAAAGAAGCCTATGCGCACAGGCGGAGCCATCAAAAACGCTGAACAGCTAATCGGACACAACGAACCCTTTCTGGTCTTAAACGGCGACATATTCACCACAATCGACTACAAGGCACTACTCAAGAAACATCAGGAATCAAACGCAATCGCCACAATAGCCCTGTACAGGGTTGAAGACCCCAGCAGATACGGAACCGCCAAGTTAGCCGAAAACGGCAGAATAACACAGTTTGTGGAGAAGGCACCCAAAGGATTGGCACCCAGCAACTTAATCAACGCAGGCATCTACGTTTTAGACCCAAAAATCTTCGAATATATCCCTGGTGGACGACCTGTATCAATTGAACATGAAGTGTTTCCGAGGCTGGCAGAAGAAGAAAAAATGTACGGTCACAGATTCGAAGAAATCTGGGTAGACATCGGCAAAACAGAAGACTACCTGAAGGCAAACAGGATTATGCTTGATGCCCAACCACAAAAGCAGCTTGTTGGAACTAACGTAGCCTTTGGCCAGAACGTTACAGTCAACGAGCCCATATGTGTAGACTCGAACGCCGAAATTGGACACGGAACAACGCTGGGTCCTTACGTGGTAATCGGAAAAGACGCCACCATCGGCAACAACACACACATAGAAAACTCTGTTGTCTTACCCGACGTAACAATAATGGACAAAGCTTCAGTGAAAGGCGCAGTTATCGGAGAAGGCGTCACAATAGGCAAAGGCGCAACAATCAGCGAAGGATGCATAATCGGCGACTACACCTCAATCAAAGACGGCGTACAACTTGCCAGAAACGTCACTGTCTGCCACTCAAAAGACGTCAACGAGAACGTTCCCGAATCCATCCACATCATATGAACTGGATTGCCTCAAAAAACACTGCAAATTCTACATTTAACTGTCAATTCCAACCAACAGATTTTTTTGCATATTTAACATGCTTGCAACGAAAATGTTCGGCACCTATTAATAACACAGCAACGCAATTGGGTGGAGGAGAAAAAATGTCTAGCGCCATGAAGCTTGCAGCCAACGAGCTGGAATCAAAAGAAAAAAGGCAGGAAATCACTGTCTGTGTTGTAGGGCTCGGAAAAACAGGCTTAGTTACTGCTTGCCTTTTCGCGGAAGCAGGCTTCAACGTTACAGGCGTTGACTCCAGCAGCCACACAGTTCACCAGCTAAAAAGAGGCAAGTCTCCATTCACCGAATCTGCTCTCCGCAAATTCATAGAAGCACAAATAAAGAAAGGCAAATTCAAGGCAACAACCAACCTCAGAAAAGCAGTTTCAGACAGCGGCATCATAATAGTCGGCGTTCCATCAGTTCTTGACAAAAAGAAGAAACCTGACTACTCACGGCTCGAAAAGATATGCAGAGACATCGGCATGAGCCTAACTGCAGGTTCTCTGCTGATCTTCCAGACCACTATGGGTCCAGGCATGACCGAAACTATGGTAAAGGAAACACTGGAAACCGCCTCAGGATTAGAGGCGGGAACAGATTTCGGTTTGGCGTACTCGTCGACCCTAAACAATTCCACAGACCCTTCAAAGACTGTATCCGACGGCATCAAGGTTGTTGGCGGCATAACCAAAAGAAGCCTGAAGATCGCATGTCTGATTCTGGAAACAATCACAAAAGGAGAAATCGTTAGGGTAAAAACCATAAAAACTGCAGAAGCCGTAAAACTGCTTGAAGAATCATATAAGGACGTTAACATCGCCTTCGCCAACGAGTTCGCCCATTTCTGTGAGAAGGCGGGAATAGACTTCGCCAAGATATTGAACATTATTGATCCGCTGAAGTTTTCGAGAATGGCGGGGCTTCATAAGTCACGTGATTCCTATTTTCTGGTTGAAGAGGCGGAGGCTGTAGATGTTAAGCTTCGCATGTTGTCCTTGGCCACCAAAATAAACGATGAAACACTGGATCATGCAATACGCCTGGTACGAGATGCACTGAAATCGGGCCAAAAGACGTTAAGAAGAGCCAAAATTTCTGTCTTCGGCATCTCTTCTCTGCCGAACAGGAAGAGAGTAACCAATTCTGCCACAAAGAAGCTTGTGAACCAGCTGAAAAAGAGGGGCGTAGTTGTCAAAGTTTATGACCCCTTCTTTTCTCAAAAGGAACTCTTGAGTATGGGCTTCAATGCTGAATCAAGTTTATCGAAGACTGTCGAGGGGACAGACTGCTTGGTTGTAGCAGTGGCTCATGATCGTTTCACAAGATTGAATCTGCGGAGAATCCAGATGCTGATGAAACAGCCCGCAGCCATAGTGGATATGGGACAAGTTGTTGACCCCGTCAAGGCGGAGCGGGCGGGTTTTGTGTATCGCGGATTCGGAAGAGGCGTCTGGACAAAATAAAGAAAGCAATTCTGGGCGCTAGCAGCTTTTTCATGGGCAATGCTTAAGTCTTTAAGCATACAGATGCTGTTTAAACAGGTAAAAAGGAAAAACTCCATTCACTGATACGTAAGTGAGGCAAATGAAAATGGCTGTGTTAACCTTCTTAACTTTGCTGTCCGCTGTTATGCCCTTTTTCTCCACCAGTCTCGCTGGCTTCATCGATTTTATAACCATTGACTTCGCTGATCTGATTCTATCCGGGCTAATTCTGCTGTTCAGTTTCTTTGTAACTCTGTTTCTCACAAAAAAATGGATTAGCTCAGCTAAAACCGCAAACTTGATGGGAAAGGACATGAACAAACCGGACCAACCCTTGGTTCCAAGGTCAGGAGGCTTAATTGTTGCAATAGTAATCTGCTTCTCTCTGCTGTTTTACATCTTCATGAAAACCTTCCCCCTCCTCGGAACCCAATTCACCCATATAATTGATGTTTTCGCGATTACAGCCACAGTCCTGCTGGCGGGATTCATAGGATTCATCGATGACGTTCTAGGATGGAAAGATGGACTGAGCCAACTTCAGAAGGTTTTGCTAACAATTCCCATAGCTCTTCCATTAATTGTCATAAATGCTGGAGTCTCAACTATTAATCTCCCCATTTTGGGCAACGTCAATTTGCAGCTACTCTATCCCCTGCTGATCGTTCCATTGGGTGTAATCGGCGCCACAAACGGATTCAACCTCCTAGCCGGATACAATGGACTGGAAACAAGCATGAGCTTGATAATCTTTGCTACCTTCGGTTTCACGGCCTTGATTGTTCCAGATAGATTGTGGATTGCATTCGTGGCCTTCATTGTTTATGCCAGTTTGCTTGCATTTCTGGCCTTTAATTGGTATCCAGCAAAGGTTTTTCCGGGCAACTCCTTCAGTTACGCGATTGGCGCTCTAATCGCCACCTTAGCTATATTGGGAAGCATGGAGAAAATTGCATTATGGCTTTTCATGCCCTATTTTCTGGAAATAGTATTGTATTTCAGGGCCAGATTCATCGATAAAATGGGGGATGTTCAGGCTTTCGCGAAACCCAACGCAGATGGCTCGTTAGAATTGCCTTATGAGCACCTCTACGATACAACCCATATAGCAATCTGGGTGTTGAAAAAATTCAAGGATAAGGTCTACGAAAGAGATGTTGTGATCTTCCTTATTGTGGTCCAGATTTTGATTGCAGTCTCCGGCATGCTTTTGTTGCTGCAGCCTTCCTAAAAAAATAAAAAGTATGGCGTATCCAATGGAGTGTGGTGAAAGAAATGAGTTCATCTCAGCCAAAGGCAAGATTTTATACACGCATAAATGAGCAAGATTATCTTGGTTTAACCGTCTGGGCTGGAAAAAGTGACCCATCCGCAGAAGTTATCACAATTCAGCTTAGAAGAAATGAAGGAGAAAAATGGGAAACTATTGGGCGACTTGCAGTTTACCGGACACCTGATGGAACGTACTCAAAACTTCCTGACCGCTAAGAAAATTACAAAGGTTAGCTTGCGGTTTATGGTTCGTTCCCAATATTGAAGGGTTTGCCTTCAAGCAGTATCTGTTTTGGGAATTTTTGTTTCCATTTTCTCATGAAAGTCAGTTCATCTTTTTCTTCTCGGAGTTCGTCAGGTAACATTTCGGGGATTTCGTCTCTGATTGGATACCACCTTGAGCATTTGGGGCAGATTATTACGCCCTCTACGATTTCTTCGTTTTCCTCAAAAACTTGAAGTTCAAGCGGATGATGCTTGTCGATTGGACATGCAAGGATGTCCATTAATTTCTTTTTGATTTTCACTCCCTCCACGTGCTACTGTTGTTTCATGAAGACTGAACTTACTGTTATCATTTTCTGTCTTTTCATCAATTTTACTCAAATTGCTTTTAATTTGTAGCAAAATCTTTTAAGAAGAAAACTCAGAATCCTATGCTCATGAGTTTGGTTAGCCTTAGC